>QNEG01000093.1 GCA_003645115.1 bacterium
AAAATGGATTTCCAACATCATTAGTTAATTCTTTTGCTTTTTCTCTTAATTCATCTATACATTGGGCGTATTTCTCATTAATAACAAGCTCCAATCCATTAACCTTTTCAAGTTCTCTAGTGATATAACCTTTAGGAACTACAGGAGACCAAAACATGAAATACTGATTAGGAAAATCTGAAAGGTTCTTATCAGCATATTTTTTCTGGTTGTCGTATTTTGTTTTTATTCTTTCGACAGTAGTTTTGTTATCTTTATATAGAAGCCCTCTTATATGAGTAGTGACCTCGCATAGATAAGCGATTTTATTTTTGAAATCTAATCCCACAACATCTAATTCATTTAACCCCTCGAGTCCACCACCAGGGGGTCTGACATTATAATCGACAAAATCACATTCTTTGATGATTTTCAAGTATGCACCTACAATGTATTCTCCAACCTCGGTTTTCATTATCTCACTTCCCTTTCATCATAATGTACATTGCAGATAACTCATTCATATCCGAACTGTTCAGATATACCGCTAAATTGGAAAGATATGCGAACTGTTCGCATATACATCCCTCTGGACGACTATTGTTCTTTGTTTTTATCCTCATGTTTCACCTCCTTTTAAAATGCTATCAAGTGGGTTTTTTATTGTAGAAAGCTTTTTCTTGCTAACATGAGTGTAAATTTCTGTTGTTTTTGAACTTTTATGCCCTAAAAGCTCTTGAATATACCTTAAGTCAATTCCGCTTTCTAAAAGATGCGTAGCAAAACTATATCTCAAAGAATAATCTACTTTTCTTCCGCTAACAGAATATTCCGGATGAACTTCATCTATATTGAATTGATTCCAATCGAGATACGATAATATCCTTAAAATAACTGCTTGTTTAGTAGCCGCTTCATCAAATGAATCAAGTGGTTGCTTGTCCGATTGTATTTTCTTTATCAATTCTAATAATTCTTCTTTCATTTGTTCTTCTCCTTCCTAAAATATTCTAATAGTTTTTCTTTTAACCTACATTGTTTAAAATATCACTCATTATATAGTTGTCAACCTGGAATAATTACTCGGGGACGACTACTATGGTGAGTTCCAGGCGATGGTCGGGTTCTCCATATCTGACTGTATCGGTGGGAGCGATAATGAACACATATTGATATCGGTCTATATCCGGCGGCAAGCCAGTGATTATCTGCTGGGACAGTTCATCCAACCACTGGGCATCGACTATATCGGGATTTCGTGGATTGGTATAAATTGCTATCCCCGCAGCGCAGGTATCACATCCCGGCGAATATTCTATACTCCACACCAATGTATCCGATGGCAGATAAGATGTATCATCGAATATCCAGCTTATGAAATTAACCGGAACACTGCTTTGATTGTCCAGCCAAATTCCAGCGGCAGAATCGCACCAGAAAGTATCTCCCGGTTCGAGTTCGGTGGCGTATATTTCGGTATATTCTGTTCCATCCAACTGGCGAAGTTGGAACCCGAGTGTAGCTTCCGACCACTGCACCGCCCAATCGTATAGGTCTGGTTCGATAGCGCCATCGATTGCCAATCTCGCTCGAACTCTTATAGTATCGGTATCGGTCAATCCGGAAATATCCAGTGTGCCAGCAGTAGATGTAGCATTAGCTATCGTAGAATCATAGGGAGTCCACACTCCAGATGACAATTCATCCACAGCGACTATTATAGAATCTTCCGCATCCTGATTCCAGATTACTTTATCCCAGGATGGGAATCCAGTGTTCCATTGAAATAAAATTGGCAACGATGTCAACATTCCGCTGTTGGAATCGGTGGATTGACCCACCATATAGTCATCGAAATATGAATCGCAAGTATATCCATCATAAGAAACTGCGCCTGATGCTACCAAATCGATATTTGCTGGTGCGCCATCGATAAATGGATACGGTCCGAATGTATCTGCGCTATCGATTATCACATATACTTCACCTGCCGGGCAATCGAAATTCACCTGAAAATGATGCCAGTTTCCGGGATCGATTGCAATCATATTATGACGAGTGGTTCCATCCCAGTATGCTACATATCCTTGCCTGTAATAGACTTGTCCCTTACGAGTGGCACCGGCATCGGTGTAAAAACGAAGTATTTCACATTCATCCGATGTAGCCATAGTCATAGACCAGCAGGATAAAAAGCCCGTTTCCAGTGGACTGAATGAATGATAGAAATATGAGCGGGCGGATGTAGAATTATCATAATAGTGTATAGCTTGGTCAGGAGAATGGAATGATGTGTCCTGCCATATAAGTTGAGTGCCATTAACATTCCATTCGGTCTCGAATTCTGCCTGACTCGAATAGGACTCGAAATCCTCATCCAGCACTATATTCGCGCCGGTCAAAGTAACCTTATCATCGATAATAGAAACATTATTTGCAATCCCGGTATTAAATTGTTCAGTGGTGGTCTGGAACCAGTCGGACAGATTTCTGGTAGTATCTATTGTGAATGAGCGGTTATCGGAATATGCTCCCCATCGATTGCCATCGTAAGCGCTGATATCCCACCAGTAAGTGCTATCTTGTGATAGCATTCCCTCTCCTTGCGAATTCACAGTATATGTTTCGGTTCCGGCTCCCTGATGCACAGGTAGTGATGGATTAAATCCAGTGTCATCTACTCTCGAATCTATCATTTGTGCATCGGACATATCCTCGCTTATTGCCACTCGGGTAATAAAATGCAAGTCATCATCGTCGGCATCCGATGGAATATACCATTCCAATTGGGGAGTTCTGGAGGATGCTCCCATACCGATTCGTTGAAATGGGAACGGACTAATTAAATCGGGAGCCTGTGCCGGTATATCATCCGGATCGCCTATAGCAATAGTAAATGTATCCTCGCCACTTCCACAATATGACTCCCAGTAAATGATTAACTCCGCAGTGTGAAGATATGGAGTATCATAATCAGCATATATGCGAAAATTGGGTGTATTATTTTCCATAGAACCAAATGGTGGAATATCATTCCAATTTGCAGTGGATTCCACCACAGAAATATAAGTGTCATCCTCCGATATAATAGCAGAAACTTCCTGCGCATTCACTGATGCGGAATTTGTGAGTATAATTTTCATTTCTGCATATTCATCGGGTTCAAGATAAATGTCGCCATCGGTGGAGGTCAAAATCGAATGGCTGGAATATTCCAGAGTTGGCGATGGACTGCCCACAGTCAAATCGAAGTAATTGGTATCCACTACATCGCCATTGCAGGTAGTTATCAGCTCGAACGGTGCATCATATCCGCAGGGTGTGTCATTATCGATTTTTATGGTAAAATGGTCGGGATTAGATTGTAATGTATCTCCCACTGCGATATCTCCCCAGGTAGCAGAACTATCGGTCAATGATACATAGGGGTCGGCGATAGAAAGTATCCCCGATATAGAAGTCGCTGGTTCATTTCCATCATTTCGAAGAAAAATTCCCATAACCACAGTTTCGCCAGACTCGGGATAACCATCACTATCGCCATAAACGGAGTCATCGATATTCAATGGTGGAGTATATATCAATTCCGGTTTTGGTCCGCCTATGGTAATCTGAAATGTATCCGTTCCCGAACCACAATAACAATCCCAGTCTATTATGAAATTCACATTATGTCCATTGGGAGTGGCAGGCGATATCTGGAAATCGAAATGGTCGGGGCCGGATTGTCTGGAATCACTAATTGGAATATCGGGCCAGACAGCAGTATTGTCGGTAATAGTAATATAGGAGTCTGAAGTGGAGAGTATAGCGGAGACATCTTGAGCGCCAGCGCCACCGATATGAACGAGAGTAATTGGTATCGCCACAGTTTCTCCCGGCTCGGGGAAACCATCACCATCGCCGCCAGAGGCATCATCTATAATATGGCTTTCATATTCCAGGGATGGCGATGGACATCCCAGAGTGATATTGAAATTATCCGAACCAGTATGTGTTCCACTTTCACATTCCCAGTTTAGAGTGAAAGTGACCGAATGTCCACAGGTAGCATCATCATCTGCCACCAAAAAGCTGAAGTGATTATAATCAGATTGTCTGGTTTCTCCGGACGGTATATCTGGCCAGGTAGAATAATTATCGGTGAAACTAACATAGGGGTCGGTTTCGGATAATGTCCCATCGACATCGATAGCAACACCACCATTATTTTTCAATGTCAATAGCAACATCACAGTTTCGCCGGATTCGGGATAGCCATCGCCATCGCCACCACCAACATCATTTATGCTATGTGTAAAATATTCCAATTCGGGTTCATTGGGCGATACTGTAATATCGTATGAGACCGTATCGCAGAAATTCTGGTCGCAAACTACCAATGTTACTGTATATGTTCCATCGGAAGTATATGAATAATTCGGATTTTGCGCTGTGGATGAACCGATTCCATCGCCGAAATCCCAGTCCCAGGAAATCAGCGAAAGGCAATTAGATGTATTATCGGTGAAATTCACTGTCTCGCCCACCATCGGAGTAGTGGGAATGAATGAGAAATCTGCATCGAGATTGTAATTATGAATAAGAGCATCGGTGCCGAAACGAGATTCATTATATTCGGATTCAGAATAGTGCATATAAGCGTAGCCGGCATCGCCCCACCAGGTATTCCAGCTGTTTTTCATAATCCAATATTCTCCGCTATCATTGTATCCCACCAGTATAATAGCGTGCCAGCCTTCCCATTCCCACGACCAAGTGCAGGTATTCACATATACTCCGCCAGAATAAGATGAGAAATCATTGCATACTCGCATACATACCGATAATGGTGCATCCTGAATTCCAGCTTTTAAATTGGCGGTATCCACATTTTCACCGGAATTAATCCAATTCCAGCTACATATTTTCTTGACTCTGGATGCCCAATCTGCGCATCGGTCGGAGCAAGGTGGTTCAGTCCCCGTAGAACCCGAAGTATATGGAAAACAACTTTCATCGGGATTGCCGGTATCACGCAGGAAATTGCTGGCGAGGTCTGTCCAGCCACCATCACAACCCATATTAGTAGTATTATCGCAGGATACCTGATGTTGTTCGGAAAGATCCATCCCAGTCCGAAGTGATGGTTTGTTCAGACCAATCAAGAATTCAGATTCTGCGGTGCCATTGACAGAAAATGCCCAGCAGGAACCACAGGAACCTTGATTTTTTATCGGAGTTACCCAGTTATATCCGTCCTTATTGCGCCAATCCAATGCGGGGTCCCAAAGTGTGGTAGCTGTTCGGATAGGTTCTGTGCTATCCATTTGGTCCATATCAGAATCCAATCTCTGAGGCGAGAGTGTCGGTCTTGCTCCCAGCAATAGTAATCGTTCCTGCTCGGGTAACATAAAAATTGGATTTAGGTCGGCAATCCAGTTAGCGCCCCGGGTTATAATCCTATCTCTAATCTGGCGAAGAAAATCGAAGCGAGAGAATACATAATCCACCAACCAGGCTGGTATGGTATCGAGTGAAAAGGAACTAAATGTGGCATTGTTGTTCCGATAATTTAATCTACAAATGCTGGATTCGAAATATTCCACAGTATCAGAATAATCGAATCCCTGAATGAACACTGAAATTCGCACATTGCCATCAGCCGATGGCAGAATATCGAGTAATCGCTCGAAATCGAGTTTACACTCGCCCGAATCGACTCTTTCCGGCGGAATTTTATCCCAGTATTGGTCATCGATATAGACACAAGCAATGGGTTTAGTAACGGAACGGGGAGTAAATAATATTATCGCTTCTTGCTCGGATAACTCGATAGCAGGTATTCCCCAACTCAAACCAATGAGAGTTATGAAAAATCCCAGAAAGAACTTTGAAAAAATCTTAAAAACTATTCTTTTCCAATTTTTTGAAAGCATTATTCGAATCCTATAATAGTTTTATCTAAATAATGTTATAAATAAAAATTCTTTTTTCAATAAAAAAATTCCGAAAATTTGGATTATTCATTAATATGAGCAGAACTGGAGTATTATGGAGACTTCGATGAATGATAAAAATGGCAATTCTCGGGTTTGCGGAAAATTAGTTGCAGAATCTTTGGTATCAAATTGCTTGACAGAAGAGAGGTTATCATTAAATTAGAATATTCTGGAGAGGTGGCCGAGTTAGGCTGAAGGCAACCGCCTGCTAAGCGGTTGAGCCCTTAATCGGGTTCCGTGGGTTCAAATCCCACCCTCTCCGAGTTTTTTTATTTTATGGAACAAATTTCACCGTGAGTTGATTTTGTTATTCTGTGCAATATGGGATTTGAACCCGATGAAATGCGCCAGTGGTGCTTCAAATCCCACCCTCTCCGAGTTTTTTTATTTTATGGAACAAATTTCACCGTGAGTTGATTTTGTTATTCTGTGCAATATGGGATT
>QNEG01000094.1 GCA_003645115.1 bacterium
AATGAATTAAAACTTCATCGATACGATATCGCCGTGATAACGCAGAAATGGTGGCGAAGTGCTATGGTAGCGAAATTTGCCAATATCCCACAACGAATTGGATTCGATGATGCTCCCGCCAAGATGTTTTATACACACACTGTCCCATATCCAAAAGACGAACACGAAATTATCAGATTATTAGAATTGGTTCGTCCATTGGGAATAGAACCAGAGATAATAGCTCCGAGAATATATCCGGAACAAAGTCACTATGGGGCTGCAGATGATTTTCTTAATTCATTGATTAGCAATAAGATAGTCGGGATAGCGCCTGGTTCTGCGTGGAAAACCAAGCGATATACGAAATATCCACAACTAATTCGCACACTGAAAGATATGAATTATATCTCTATATGTATTGGAAACGAGGCTGATAATTATTTGTGCGATAACATAATAAATGATGCGGATGTTGGTAGTTATGCCTCGAAATATACCAGTAATTCCATTTTAAAAACATCCGCATTGTTATCCAGAATTCCCGTATTAGTGGCAAATGATTCCGGTGCGGGACACATAGCCTCTGCAGTGGGAACCCCAGTGATTACGATATATGGACCGACTGTGCCCGAACAGGGATTTTATCCGTGGGGAAAAAAGAATCGAATAGTCCAAATATCACTGGATTGCCAACCCTGTGATGCTCACGGACCGAATAAATGTCCACTCAGTCATCATAAGTGTATGAACGACATAGAAATAAATCGAATAGTTGACAATATAATAAAAATTATGGATGATATCCAGTGACAAATACGCAAAATAACATATTGTTAATCAGTTATTTTATGCCACCATCCGGCGGGATTTCCTGCCAGCGTGGATTGCGTTTTGCGAAATTTTTGAATAAAATAGGCTGGAATTGCACCGTATTAACCTATGAAGGCGATTATCCGTGGCGAGTTATAGATACCACTCTACTGAAGGATATTTCATCCATAAGATGTATAAGAATTCCCTCTCCAGTGCTGGAAAAATATTTTGCTAACCAAAAGAATATTTTCGCCAAAATACCCGCCATATACAGTGGAATATTGAAAATAGATGTGATGTCGAACTGGGTGGACAATGTAAAAAAGCACATATCAGAAATTCTGGATGATGTAAAGCCAGATATAATTTTGATGACTGTCCCGCCATTCAGTCTGCTCGAATTGATAGAGATATTAAAAAGGGAGACCGCGCAAATTCCAATAATAGTGGATATGCGAGATTTATATTGGATATTGAACCCTCACGGTTCGATATTGCGGCGAAGTATAAACTGGTATCAGCGTTCCACTGCAAAACAAAAGATACCGATGTGGCTATCGCTTGCCGACGGGTTTATTGCTCCCACCGAGGCTATAATATCACAACTTGCCAAAATTCATTCTGCGCCAGCCACTGTAATTCATACTCCGTTCGTTCCGGAAGATTTCTCTCCAATGCAATCATATCGCCGAACAGAAAAATTTCGAATACTGCACTCCGGCAGGATATATCGAAGTAATAGAGCGGACAAATTATTGGAGATATTTTCACTACTTCCCGATTATATATTGAACAGAACAAAATTGATTCTTCAAGGGCATTCCAATCGATATGCAAAAAAATTATTTTCTGGATATGACTGGGCAGAACTTACCGCTCAAGTGCCTCATAGCGATGCTCTCGCCTGTCAGGTCTCATCCGATGTCAATCTTGTTTTCGTGACAGAAAGTGCAAAAAATGGTGGGGATTTAATAGTTCCCGGCAAGATATTCGACTATATCGGCGCTGGAAAACCAATTTATGCTATCGGACCCGCCGGCGGAGAATTATTATCATTTATGAAAAAATATGATTTAGGTTTCACCGCACCGCTGGAGTCACCTGAATTATGCGCCGGAATGCTATCAAAAATATTCAGACTATGGGAAAAAAATAAACTCGCACCTGTGGATAAAAATATTAGAGCAAAATTTTCTGCGGATGTGGTGATAAAAAAATTGGCAGATTTCCTGAAACGATTTTTGATAATGTAAATTATCGAACAATGCTGGTGTTCCCACCGTTCGCCAGCTATCAATTGTAAGTAGTAAGTAGTGAGGGTTTCATCCGGTTGCCAGATGAACTCCCTCATCCATCTCCGATTGACATCGGAGCCACCTTCTCCCTCGTCAGTGAGAAAGATTTAGGATGAGGGCATTATTCCACCTCGATGACCAGTTCTTCGCTCCAGTCGGATAAAAATTCAAAACTAAAAACTAAAAATCATCAAAATTTATCCGCATCCTTGATTAGATAAACCTGCTCAATTAGGTCGTTGATGGATTTTGTCGATATAGTGTTCTCCCTTGATTGATTTTTTATTCGATTGTTTTCTATCGGATTAGGATTGCTCGTTTGGTTATTGTCTGCTCGCCTGCTTTTAAGCAGACGAAATAAATGCCGCTGGGAATATCATCCTGTGGTGACCATGTGGTGGTGTGAGTGCCAGCAGTTTTAAGTTCGTCAACGAGTGTTGCCACTTGGTGTCCCATTACATCATAAATGTTTAATGATGCCTCAGATGTTGACGGAAGGTGATAGACAATAGCAACTGCAGCGTTGGAAGGCATAGGGAAAAGTGCCATTGAAATCCTATCCGGGTGCTTTATTTCCTTTATCCGGCTTTCCGTGCTTAATATCGCAAACCTTCCGAAATTATTAGTTGATGCTGTAATTATATTTGTTTCTGTATCTAGCAAGCAAGCAATGCTATCTCCCCAACTGACTCCATTATATTGGAAAAATAATAGGCTATTTTCTGGTGTCGAGGTGCCATCAACAAAACCATCATTGTCGAAATCAGGATATTGCAAGCACCATGCAATAGAATCGCCGCTGGCAGTCACCTCTGCACCGCTTCGCAGTTCCAAATCCATGAATTCACCGATTGAATAATATGGTTCAGTGTTTTCATCTCTATTTGTCATGCGGAAGGTTAGGATATCCGGCTCTGCAATAAAGCCTATCGGCAAGTATATCCAATCTTCTGTGTCATCGAAATCACCAATATCTATCTTGGCGCCTGCATGTGGATATGCTCTTTCCCAATATTCAAATTTGTAACCGTATGGAACACCTTTACTTGAATCAGGAGCATAATCGCTATAACCACAGGGTGGTCCTATATGAATAGGTATTGCATCAGGATAGGGGTCTGGGATGCTATCAGTATCATAGGCAATTGCCCTGATAAGATAGTCACCTTCTTCCTCAAGTTCGACTCGCCAATGAATTTGATATGGGTGCGTCGAGTCAGGATTGGGATGAATATCTGGATGTAAATTTGTGATGTCAGTCCATTCCCCGTCGGGCAAAAAACGCTTCTGGAAAAGAATCGTAGATATATCATGCCACCATGCACCAGGGCAATCCGACTTGGCTTTGACAAGTGCGCTATTACCACACAATCCTTTTCCAGGTTTAGGAATTACTATATGCACATGCTTGCACTCCCATTCTGAATCCGGAATCGTAATTATGATATATATGTCTCCACTGGCATCAAGATAGCCGCATGTTGCCAGAACCTGGATTGCGAATGTGTATGTAACACCTATGGTCAATATCGGAGAAGTCCATGTGCTATCCGGAGCATAGACAATCGCCGAAGTATCTGTGAAATTCGGCAATGTATCGCCTTCCGCATAGAATATGAGATACATGCTGTCTATGGTTGTCGGTGACCATGAAAGTTCAATCTGGTTATCACCAGCAAGTTCGTATTCCAATCCATTGAGATGATAAGGGAAAGGATATGCGCTATCAATTTCAGAAAGCGGACTCGAGTATCCTGCCGAGTCGAACGCGGAAACAGCATAATAATAGGTTGTGTCTAACAAATATGGCATATCTATCGAGAAAGTCAGGTCTCCCGCGATTGTATCAATTATTTCCAGAACAATTTCATCGAAGCCCCTATATATGACATATCCCTCGATATCTGCATCGCCCGGCGGCGTCCATGATAGATATATTTCGGGACCACAAGCTTCGGCAAGAAAATCCATTGGCGGTTCGGGAGGCACATCATTTGGCAATACCTCAATCGTAAACTCCTGCGTATCACATGCACCGATTTCATCACATACGATGATTATGATATTGCATATTCCGGTATCTTCTATGTCGGGAATCCATGAAATATAGCCAGTGGTGTCATCAACAACTATAATTGATATAGTTGTGTCGCAATCGCTTTCTATATCGAATGTCAGCGAATCATCATCCTCATCGTCCACGATAACAATGTAATCCCAAGTGCTGTCCACATAGACAATTGTTTCCGGGGGGTCGCTGACGATTTCGGGGGGATGATTGATTGTGTCAAGGACTATGATTACAAACTCGCAATAAACGCATGTATCGTCATCACAGACCTCGAATGCGAACTCATAAATGCCTGTATCGCTTTCTGAAGGATGTAAATGCAGAAAGCCCTCGAATGAACCGGATTCGCATACAATGCTATCTTCCCAAAAAGAAACAGATGCAGGATAGGTGGAAAGCGAACAAGAAGCAATGTTGGAATCTTCATCAAGGGCATTTATTGTAATTATAGTATCTCCCTCCGCAAAAACAATGATACTTTCTTCGGGACAATTGACAAACTCCAATGGAATATTAGGATTTGGCAATACCTCAATCGTAAATTCCTGCGTATCACATGCACCGACCTCATCGCACACAATTATTGTTATATTGCATATTCCTGTATCTTCCTCATCTGGTATCCACCAGACATAGCCGGCATCATCGACCGAAATATCCGCAGTGCAGTCGCTGAACACACCGTAAGTCAATGAATCGCCATCTGGGTCGGTTGCGATGACATGGT
Organism: bacterium; assembly: GCA_003645115.1. Taxonomy (GTDB): domain Bacteria; phylum UBP14; class UBA6098; order B30-G16; family B30-G16; genus B30-G16. The sequence goes on from QNEG01000094.1 coordinate 4,889, forward strand.
ATTCCCAGGTGCTATCAACATAGACAGTGGATTCCGGTGGCTCGCTGATAATTTCTGGCGGGTGGTTCTCATGTATGCTCAGAAAACAAGTGTCATATCCCCAATTGCAGAATGAATCCCGCGCAGCAACAACAAGTGTGCATGATTCGCATCCATAAGGTGGTATCCAATTAAAAAATGTACTTATAGTCTCATATCTCTCATCGATTCCGCAACCGAATAAATAGAGACTGCATGGGTCATCGTTGAAGAATAAGTCATCAACTGACCATTCGAATGTGTATTCCTCGCCTGCGGAAATAATTGTTGGGCATGATATATCGACATTGGGCGATTTTGAATCAAGGCAACCTATATTCATTATTTTGAGATCCATGAGATCCACTCGATATACCATATCGTTTACACAGTTTGTGTACCAGAAATAACTGCCATCGAATGTAAGTCCTTCAGGACCGAATGTTCCCGCGGCAGGCAGAGCGAAACTATCGATAACCATACCGGTAGAATCTATCTGAAATAGAATGTGAGTTGTGCTTCCCGACGGGTTTCGCAGAAGCCACATATATCCGAGCGCAAAAACTATCGCATCGGCAGTGACTGGAGCAGCAAATAAACTATCCCCATAATATGTCAGGAAAGTATCCTCGATAGACATCCATAAAGTATCGTTGTATGGTGGATATGGGTCCACACGATATATATGCCCGTAAGTATTTGTGAGCCAGAGATAGCCATTATTCCATGCAATTCCCTGTCCCCAATATTCCGTGTCCCACATAGCATTCGAGGAATCGACAATCGTGCAAGTTGCGGGGTCGATAACGAACATTTTACTGCCCGGTCCTTGCATCATATATAGTGTATCGTTGTGCCATTCCAAATCCGCATGCATATTCACCATAAGATTATAAAATGTGCAGGAATCGAGTATTTCGTGGGTGATGGGGTCGATTCTGTATATTACAACCGTATCGCTAAATGCCGACGCTATACTGCTGACCCATAAATATTCACCGTCATAGGCGATTCCTTCGGCATCGGTGAGCGGGAATGAATCCGTCACCGTGAGCAATTCCGTCGTCTCATTGTGAATCGATATCTGTATATCGAAATCGCATCCCTCGAAACCGGGGTAATCAGCGCCCATATCCCATACGAAACAATGTTCACCGTTGTGCACCCAACCAATATTTGGTAGTGGGTAGCTTGAAAGCGTATCATAAATCGTAGATGCAGTAACATGCTCCGAACCATCATATATATCAAGTTCTGTGAAAACGGAATCATCATCAGGAATATGATAATTATAACATATAACAACAAGGTTTTCATTATTGCATTCTGTTTCTTGGTAAAACCAAATTGTGTCAGCAACTATTGATGTTTCAGGTAATACAACTATAGTGAACTCCTGCGTATCACATGCACCGACTTCATCGCAAACGATGATTATGATATTGCATATTCCGGTATCTTCTATGTCGGG
>QNEG01000095.1 GCA_003645115.1 bacterium
TCTATATTTAGAATTAGCCAATATTTACCCGATGGGACAGAATTTTTCTCGAAATCATCAGCACTCCATTTGAAAGTAAATACTCCCGGTGGCAATGTTCCCTCGAATAATATATCCACCAGTTTTCCTGAATAATCCACTATAGACAATTTGGCTGGATTGGTGTTGTCATTTTCCACTTCTATGGAGACCGAATTATTGAATGGATTGGGGTATGCACCAACGATAGTGGTCTGCGATGGTTTACGAGATTCGGGCTGAATTTCTGATGGGTCATATACCCACACGAAAATCCTGACTCGGACATCGCCACCGGAACCATCGTTCACGCTGACTGTCAATGTATCCGGACTACCAGGGAAATTTATATAATTACTGGATGGGTGAATGGAGACATCCGATGCGGTAAAAGTCATAGAATAATTTATAGAATTAGAAATTATGGTGTTTACTATACTGACCACATCTCCATCGATATCATTGAAATCCGCCGATGTAACTGCCACTGTATCATATCCCGCTGGAATCCATATCTCATGCGGGACACTGACAATTCTGGGAGTGTGATTGGGCACCGATATAGCAATAATCACAGAATCGGTGTCCGAACAATCGGAATGGTATATCGTATCGTAATATGTTTCTCTTGGGACATTATATAAATCAGCGCCTACTAGTCCGCTGGTGAAATTAATATCGAGCCAAAATAGCCTACCGGCATCCCAAAAGCCACAATCACAATCGCCATAATCATCGCTGGCGAGTTTGAAACTCATATCATAGCATTCCTCGGAATTTTTGATGAATAATGTGTCTGGGGTGATATTAGCCGAATCGATACAGGAATAACCCCATAGAGAATCGATACCAATAATACCAGCGAAAGTATTTATAACCTCGGTGGAGACCACTAATGTGCAAACGCCCTGGCAAGCGTTCTGTTCGACCACCTCGATAAGTATATCATAGCTTCCGACATCACAATTAGTAGGGCAATCCCAGAACAATGTTCCAGCGGCAGTAATGGCTACACCCTCTGGTGCAGAAATCAATTCGAATTCGAGGGAATCATTTTCTCTATCGAAAACAGAACCGCCCATAAATGCAATATATGGGCAGGAATCCTCGGGAATGGTAACAAAGACAGTATCTGCATAAGGTGGATAATCGAGATAAAAAGTTTGAGTATCACAGGCTGTGCAGGCGAATTCGCATCGGAATGCGCAAAGCTCCACAATCAACGAATCTATCGTGTCTGTCAAGGATGGTGTATATGATACTATACTGCTATCCCCGATGGACACGCTATTAGTCCCGCTGGTATCCACTGTGATGATATTCCATAATAAATTATCAAACGAGTCTGCATTGAGTGCATAAAATTCAAGTTCTCTTCCCGCCAATATAGTATCTGTTGAGCATTCGTTGTATGTTGCTATAATGGGTGAGTCTATATCGCATACCTGCAATGTCTGGAAAGCAGTATCACAGCACCAGGGCGCATCCTCCATACAGACCTCCACCGCGTAAGTATGCGTTCCCACCGATGGAGTGGACGATAACGCAAATATCGAACAGGATGGGGCACAGCAGAATGAATCCACAAAATCATCCAGCGGAATCAATATATCGCTGATTTGCTCGAAATATCTATAGCAGAAAGTAGCCCCAGTGCAATTGGAATAACTACTGGAAGCGTCCAGCGTGACCGAATGAGCCTCGCATACTACATCATCAGGCAATATATTTAATACCGCCACTGGATGATGCATAGTAACCCGAGCAGAAAATTCTCGAATGCAACCGAATGCGCCGGAAAATGCGAATCTATACCTCAACATTCCACTGCTGGAGACAGGATACCAATCGAAAACAGCTGGCAACATATCGATTAGAGTCCAATCCATAACTGTATCCAAATCACCGGTTTCCTCATTGCGGAAAATCACCTGACAATAAACAGAATCCTCGACTCCAGCGGGATTTATGGTAATTGAATCCAGTAAATTTGGGACATATTGACCATAACATAAAGTGGTATCGTGAGTTTCTGCGGATATGGTAGCTCGCCTGACCACAATCAGAGAAGAGTCTGGAGAATCTGGACAGTCTGCACACCAGGCATAGACATAGTATTGTCTATCATCAGATGCAGTGGGTGTGCAAAATTGCTCCGAACTCAATGGTGTCATAGTTCCCACCAATCCAGTAGTTGTATCGTATTCTGCGTATCCGAAATCGACCGAACTGGCACAATTATGCGGGACTGCGGATAGTTCTATACATCGGCTGCAACCGGCGAGTGCGAAAATTGTATCCGGTGCGAATATTTCCACCCATTTCGTTTCTACCGATACCGATGCATAAGCCGAACATCCAGCCATAGTATCAATTACCCATACCGACCAGATACCGGCAGAATCGATTGTATCCGCGCAATGCGGTGTGGTGCCAAAATAGATGGAATCGCCGGCAGGGTCGTAGAAATGATATATCAATCTTCCCGAGGGATAAACCACACTGGACGATGCATCCAGATAAATCTGTTCACCGATACAGGCAGGATTCGGCGTTATTGTCAAATTAGCCACAACTGTGGATTGCCTTATCCATATACTATCCCTGCGACTGCATCCTGTGGAATCATAGACGGTGACATAAACAGTATATATTCCGGTTTCATCGTATTGGTGAGTGGTAACAAAATCTCCCACCGAATCGACAGTATCGATAAAATCCCAGGAACCATCGCCGAACTGTATAATAACGAATTCCGCAAGGACACCGGAATCAGGCGAGACGGTGAAAGTAATGGATTCACCGAGACAACCCTTGGACGCCGAAATATCGAAATCTATATATGGACTGACCGGAATGTAAAGTGAATCATTATATTCACATCCGAATTCATCAACCAGATTTATATATGCCCAGAAAGAAGTATCTGCGATATAATTTATGCATTGTGTGCAATAATCTGCGCCGGGCAAGTCCCAACAAATATCTGCGGAATCGAATGTGGCGCCTTCCAGACAAATTTCCAGTGTCTCGCCGGCACAATATGGGTCTCCGCTATCGTGCGGGACAGTGGAATTCACAAAAATTTCATATTCACTACAGGGAACAAAAATAGCGATACTATCCAATCTGGTCGCAGAACAAGTGCCACTGCCAGAGATGTCATAATATATCCAGGTAGTTCCGCAAATGGTAGGAATGATTTGGAAAGTATCGGATTGACTTACACTGTTGATTAATGTGGAACCCGCATAGACCCAATTGTGGTCGTATGGATAAGTGGTGTGGACAATTAAAGTTTCTGCAATTCCCTGACATATTGTAAATAATGTATCCTCCACCACATCAGTAGGTAATAGTGTAAATGTGGTGCAAATAGGGTCGGGACAGGGGTCGTATAATGTATCTATACCACCGGGAGAAAAACTATCCGGCGCCGAATACGACTGATGATCCGGCTGGATACATATCGCAGTATCGGTTATGTCACTATGAACAAAATTATTAATTACGAAAGTAGAATCCTTTTGCCAGCTCCAGAAAAATGCACCTCGAACATTGAGCCATTTGGCATAGAAAATACCTGTGTCATTCGGGCAAATAGTTAGTCCTCGCGATGTATCGATATATGCGCTGTCCGGCGGATAGTGGAACACCCAGATAGTGGTTTCTGCTGCCATTACACCATTAGTATCTGCGCGAATATATACACTGTCCCAGCCGAATACCCACTCGGGAATAGACGGGTCAAAAAATGAGTTATTGCATATCACCGGAAGTGGCGCCGTGGTGTCCGGCAATGGATACCAACTGCCCGATGAACCAGTAGCCAGTTGCTCCAGCGTGCTGAAAATATACACACTATCATACACATATCCGGGATTTAGAGTATCGTGGCAGACATCGAGTTCGAAGCATTCGCCCGAGCATAGATATACCGGGAACCAGTTGATACAGAGATCCTGCGCTAAACCGATTCCAGCGCTGAAGATAAGAATTAATGTAATAAATATTTTAATTTTCATAATCTATCCCCCGATGGGTTATATAGATAAATAATTTAGTTCACATTTGTGCATTTCCATACTCCACCGATGAATACGCAGATTTTATCCTGTGGTGTAACTGTGTCTTGCCAAATAATCATATCGCCTGGAATTTCAGGAACTCCCAATACTCCAACTGCAGGGTTCGGTGTTACTCCAGCATATATAGGTAAAGTTGCCGCAATGGTTGCTGTTACTCGCGTGGTGGCTGTCAGGTTATTGGCTGAAATATCGGTTGTGTTGTCGATATCCGCGCCTGTTATCGTGCCATCTGTTATTTCAGCGCTCTCTATCGAAGCACCGAGATACGAAGTCGCTGCAGGTAAAGTTGCCGCAGTGTGATTATGGCTGTCATCGGCAACGGTAACTGCACCTGCTCCACTAACCGTCACATCTCCACTGAACCAGGTATTATCTATCGAGATTGCATCTGCGGTCACAGAAATACCATTACCTGCACCGACATCGAGTGTTGCGGAGAATCCATCGCCGAGAGCATCAGCGACCATATCGCCAGTTAAACCATTTCCAGCATTAATAGTAGCAGTTTGATTGCCCTCTACCGCTGTATTTGCAACAATTCCGTAGGTGACTGCGAGTGGAGAACCTGCACCACCGGTAAGTCCGGTTCCTGCCACGGAAGCACTTAATTGCGTTTCGGTTATCCCGCCATCGGGCACATATAATTGATTAGAACCATTGATATCTATGGTGGTAGCATCCACCTGAATTTCCAATTGTGTTCCAGTTCCGCCGGTATTGATTAAGGCAGAATTAGCAGCGACATCTACGGACAAATTTCTATCTGTGCCGGTAAGACCATTGCCAGCGAAATCTCCCACCTCCACAGCGATTTCATTATCCACACCAGAAATTTCCAATCCACCGCCGGCGAGTAAATCTACCTGCACTGTATCAGCAATTCCACCATTATATACAAATGTCTCTATTCCGTCTCCATCCACCAGGTCGGCAAGCCCACCGGATTCTATGCTATTGATTCTGGCAGCGAGTTGGTCGAACGCATCATCGCCATCGCCGGGATCGACGCTACCTGTCCAATCTCCGAGCACTGCTGGAGTGTATGGTATATCCGCCATATCTATCTGTCCTGCGCCGGCGCCCCAATCGATATCCACCGAACCGATAGTGCCATCGAGAATATCAGCGGTAGATACCTCGCCATCTTGAATTAAAGCTGATGTGATAGAGTTATTTTCCAAATCGCCAGTTCCCACACTTCCAGTGGTAGTAGCGATAACTACAAGGTCTGTTCCCACTGCTTGATTATATATGAGATTATTCGAGCCGTCTATCCACAATTTTTGAGCGACAGTGGGGTCTGGATCGGCGCCCTGTGGGGTAAGAGCCAGATAAGTAGGGTCGATTCCACCGGATACGGTCAGTTTCCCGCCGATATTAACATTGCCATCCACTCGAAGTGAATCGCCGAGTCTTCCAGTTCCATCGATATAAAAATCAGCGCCTACCTGCGCACCGGCATTCTGGTTCTGGATATAATCCGAATCACCGGATGCCAGATCTAACGCATAACTGGCGGTGTCGGAGTAAGTCGCACTATCCGCTCGGGAAATATAAGAAGCTGTATCCGCATATATCGATTGGGTCGCAGAATCCGAAAGATGCGCAGACCACGATGTCCCCGCTGTATCAGAATACCAGCTGAATACCGCAGTGTCGGAATACACCGCAGAATCGGAATTTACAGAATAAAATGCGGTGTCGGAGTAAGTCGCACTATCCGCTCTCGAAACGAACGAAGCGGTGTCCGAGTATATGCTTTGAGTTGCACTATCCGATAAATGAGAGGTAAAAGATGTTCCAGCCGTATCGGAATAATACGCAAATATCGATGTATCCGAATACATCGCGCTATCCACCTTGCCGACTACCGAATCGCCGAGAATGTAAAAAGCAGTATCGGCAAATGTCGCACTATCCGCTCGGGAAACATAAGAAGCTGTATCCGCATATATCGATTGGGTCGCAGAATCCGAAAGATGCGCAGACCACGATGTCCCCGCTGTATCAGAATACCAACTGAATACCGCGGTGTCGGAATACATCGCAGAATCGGAATTTATGGAATAAAATGCGGTGTCGGAGTATGTCGCACTATCCGCTCGGGAAACATAAGAAGCTGTATCCGCATATATCGATTGGGTCGCAGAATCCGAAAGATGCGCAGTCCACGATGTCCCCGCTGTATCAGAATACCAACTGAATACCGCGGTGTCGGAATACA
>QNEG01000096.1 GCA_003645115.1 bacterium
CGGTAATCGGCTGAAAAGCGACGATGCGTTCGGCTCGATTATTGCAGAAAAATTGAGACAAAATTTAACTGATACTCCACTGGCAGACAGAATTTACGATGCGGGAATCGCACCGGAAAATTACTATGGAAAACTGGCAAAATTAAATTATAATAAAATCTTAATAATCGATGCGGTAGTTTTCGACGATGAGGTGGGAAAATTGTGTTTATTCACTCCCGAAGAGTTATCCTCCTCTTTGGTGCTTACCCATGGTCCATCCAATTTCCAGATGATGAAAATGCTATTGCCCACTGCTGAAATATTAATTCTTGCGGTTCGTCCTGAAAATATAAAACTCGGCGAGCCAATATCAGAATCAGTCGCTCACACCATAAAAATTTTCATCGATGAATTGTTATATATATTAAATCTAAAATTTGATTAAAATAATTTATGAAAATTGTAATCATTTATTATTGCTATTGTAAAATTTAATATATATATTGTTTACGATGTCCGAACAATCTAAACATAAACCAGAAGAATTGCCGATACTCATAGTGAAAACTATGCATCTTACATTGCAGAGGATGGAAATGTATGGCGAGGACCATACCGTAAGCCAAAAAGCTATCGAATCGGCATATCAATTGATTCGTGAACTTTTCGATTACTCTAAATCGTTTACTTTGAGTGTATCAGAAAACCAAATCTTATTCGATAAAAATTTGCTGGAGCAATCATATTTTACAGATAGATTCGTCAAAGATTTCGAGAAGATGGGAATATATAGTATCACTTTTCATCGGCGAATGAACAAGAATGAATTCGTAAATTTCCTGAAATTTCTCACTCATAGACCTGGAAAAACTAAACAGAAACAGGATTTGGAAAAATATATGCAAGAGAGAGGAATAGAAAGTATAGCGGTGGATAGAATTAGATATATGGCGGTTACCGGTGAAGTGGATGAACAGAATGAAGCTCGAAAAGTTCTGGGAAATATACTTACTCGTCATCCCGAAATTCTGGATAAGTTATTGGGAGATAAAACAAAACAGTTGATGGAAACACCATTGGGAGCAGAATTGCCGGAGATATTACCCGAACAGGCAAATGAATTCGATGTGGTGGATGTCCTATCTAAAGTTATCGAGCAAAAGGGATTATTCGACAAATCCCACGAGGAGATGTCGGAAGCGGATAAGCAATTGCTAAATATTGTGGAGACAGTTCGGGAGAATCTTTCCGAGGACGCCAAGAAATTATTTCTGGAAAAACTGGATGAAATCACTCAGAAAATAATAATGGAAAAGGACCAGACCGAAAAATTGCTGGAAAAAGAATTTTCATTACACGAGATATCCCTGCTGGATTCTATTTCGGATGTGCTGGAGGATTCGTTGCGAGGTGAATGGAACGAAAAACATAAATATGAATTCAGGCAACGGGTAGAGAAATTGTTCAAAACAAACGACCCCGATGCAATAGAATCTATGATTGAAAATATGCTGCAATTTTTTCAGAAAAATAAAGAAATGTGGGTTATAGATGCATTTAAAATAATAATAGAATTGGCATTCGATGCTGGCGATGAATCTGCCAATGGATTCCTGCTGAGCGAACTTATGCGTCATAAGGAACATATCGACCCAAAAACTTCTCTTTCCGCACTATTGACCAATGCATTAGCATTTTTCTGTTCGCTTCTTTTAATTACTCGAAAGTTCTCCACCGTGATAAGAATATATCAGGAATATGAAAAAAGAGTAAGAAGTGAGCGAACCCAAGAATCACTTTCCGACTTGAAAGCATTTGTGAACGACTTATCCGCTCCAGAGAATGTGAAAAATATGTTATCTACGCTGAATGATAATATATTATCTATGGATATAGAATTGAAGGCTCTGGTGGAGAAATTAAACCCCGCTCCATTGTGTGATGTGATAATAGATGAACTGGGACATAGAAAGAGTCAATATACTGCACTGGCAGCACAATTACTCGAACCACATAAGAATGCCGCAAAGCAAAAAATCCAGGAATATATATCCTCGATGGGAAAACTGAACCGAAGTGATATGGGATTTATCGTAAATTCGGAACAACTTCGCAGGTCGCTCAATATATTTAATCTGGCGGTGAAATTGGACAAGGAATGGGCATACAGATTACTTCTTTTGGCAACAAACGATAGAGACGATAGAATAAAAAAACACCTGTTTTTCCTGTTGATGCTATATCCGCCTGAACGAGTGGAAAGGGTTATAGAAACTATATTTCTGGAGGCTGATAAGGAACTTCGAGAAGAAATTATACAGGCTATCGCACACAATCCCAATCCGGTTAAGGATTACTATTTCCGTCAGATTATTCTGTTTTTCGTAGAACTGCGATTATTTATAATTCGAGCATTGCAGAAAAATCACACAGAATATTCAAAAACAATTTTTCTGGAACTATTGAACAACTGGGTAATATATGTGGATCCATTGCCTAAGGAAAAAATCAAACCATTCCTTATCGAATTGATAAATTCACTGGAACCATATAGCGATGATGCAGATGTGAAAAAGGCTCTGCGTTCTTTCCGCAGTGAATGGAAAAGCGAAAGCATTCTTAAGAAATCTTATTCCATATTCTCATTTAAGAAGGATGAAGTTTTATCTATGGTCGATGAGGTCATATCGAGATGATACGAGTAGTAATAAGTTGCGGCGACCCCGCCGGTATTGGATATGAAATAGTGATGAAATCGCTGATTCGTTATTCTCCATCCGATGTCCAATTTAGTTTATGTTGTGCGCCGAGTGTATTCGAATCTGTAGCTCATATAATCCCGCAGAGTGAAAAATTCTTCGACCTAATAAAATCGAACATAGTAAAGCTAATTTCGGTATCCAATGATTCTGATTTCATCACTGGCAGAATAGATATGAAATGCGGGCGAGTCGCATACGATTCTTTCATTACAGCAGTGGACAAAGTTATTTCGGAACAATGCGATGCTATAGTTACTGCGCCGGTATCCAAAAAAGCCATTCGATTGTCTGGCATCGAGTTCACCGGTCACACCGAAATATTGGGTGAAAAATTCAGATGTCCTATCACTATGATGTTGTTTGCGAAAGATTTTAGGGTAGCATTGGTCACCACTCACATACCATTGAAAAAGGTTCCTGAATTCATCCGTTCAGAAAATATATTCGGGCATATCCAACGGCTGCATTCTGCGCTGAAAAACTGGTTCGGGATAAATGAACCAAAAATCGCCGTGCTGGGACTAAATCCTCATTCTGGCGAATCTGGAACCATAGGCGATGAAGAGACAGAAATCGAGGATGCTATATCACGAGCCATCGGTCTGGGAATACAAATCGATGGACCACTGGTTCCCGATGTGGCATTCCTGCCATCGCAACGAGAAAAATACGATGCCTATCTAACTATGTATCACGACCAAGGCTCGATACCCTTGAAAGCATTCGGTTTCAAATTCGGAGTGAACATCACACTCGGACTACCGAAACCTCGAACCAGCCCAGACCACGGCACCGCATTCGATATTGCTGGCAGGGGAATAGCCGACCCGGAAAGTTTCATTCAGGCACTAAAAACAGCGATAGAAATCTGCAGGAAATCGAATTAGACTCCCGCATCGGCGATTATTTCTATAAATTCCTGGGGAGTTTTTGCAGCGATTAATACTTTTCCGAAGTCCGGATTGCTGAACAATTTCGCTATTTGAGATAGTATGGTCATATATTTCTTATCTCTATCTATCGGTGAGGCTATTATAAAAATCACATCTATATCCTCGAAATCGAACGATTCGAAATCTATAGGTTCTTTGAGTGTGGCGGCGCCCACTACAATTTCTTTCACTCCCTCACTCATAGCGTGTGGTATTGCCATTCGGTGTCCCAGACCGGTGGTCATATTCTTCTCACGCTCTATTAATTTTTCCAACAGATCATCCTCATCGGTGATTTTGTCCGATTTACCGATTAGATGTGCCATTCGGGCTATCAAATCCCATTTATCCATAGCATCCATCCCGATAGCCACAAATTCAGGTTTCAGCATTTGGGATACCTTTATTTCATCCCCTGAAATATTTGTTTTGCTATCCCGTCCGCCAGTAGTCTTTTGGTGCTTGGTATCCATATTCTCTCTCCATCGAAACGCACTATATTTTTATCTATTAATGATTCTACCGATTGTAATATTCTATCCGCATATTTATCTGTCCTATTCAGTTCGACTCCTTCCTCGGTTCGCAACCCTAACATTACTATTTCCGAAATTTTCTGTTCTGCTGTCAATGTCTCTATAAAATCCAATGGCAAGTTAAGTTTGGCAAGTAAATTCGGATAATTTTGCTCATCGGTTTCCTGGTGGATAATTTCGGATAATTCAGTATTATTTATCGATGCAAAATAATCTATATATTGCTGAATACTTGAAGCATTAGCCCATCGATGAATTCCATTAAACGAATGCGCCGATGGTCCAAAACTCAAGTATGGTTCATATTTCCAATATCCAATATTATGAATGCATCGGTGTCCATCCATAGCAAAATTGGAAACCTCGTAAGGAATATAACCGAACTCTTCCAGAAAGCTCATCGCCAGATAATACTGCCTGCTGGAATTATCCGCCGATGGAATATTTACTTTCCCAGCAAGTATCTCACTCTCCAGAATTGTATTCGGTTCCGGAGTCAGCATATATAATGAAATATGTTTTATTCCCACTGCGATTACCTTTTTCAAGCACTGAATTATTTGCTCGATTTCAGAATTCGGGAGACCATATAACAAATCCACCGAGATTTCTGGGATGGCAGATGACAGGATTAAATTCAATGATTCCATCGCCTGATGAGAATTATGTATCCTTCCTAAAATTTTCAAATCCATATCGTTTAATGATTGAATTCCCACACTAATTCGGCTCACTCCAATCTTTTCATACTGGTTCAGCTTATTAGCAGTAATGGATTCTGGATTGACCTCGATAGTAAATTCATCGAATTTTAAGATATGGAAACGCTTTTTTATTCGGTTCTTAATTTTGTTGATATAGCTCGGTTTCATCAGCGATGGTGTGCCACCGCCTATATATAATGTATTGTTCTTGTGTAGATGACCATTATTGAACTGGAAAGGGAAATATTCCAGCACATTACTCATCAAATCTATTTCATTCAATATTGCAGAAAGAAATGCGCTTTCCACACCTTTCTTGTATATAACCGAATAAAATGCACAATAATTACATTTTTTCCTGCAAAATGGGATATGAACATAAAAATGCATCGAATTAGCCTCTACTAATAGATTTTCTATCAGAAAAAACCCAATAAAGCCACAGAAATACTATAGCCAATGTCAATGGATAATAGTATCTCTCATCGTATTTAGAAAACACAAAACTTTCCATTTCCTTTTTGCCCATTTTCTCGATTTCGGTGAGTATTTTTCCGATTTCCTCCTTGCCCGGTCTTGCCGGAAAATATTTTCCGCCGGTGATTTCTGCAATTTCCAATAGTGTAGCTTCGTCCAATTGGGATGTAACTATTGCACCGACTTCATCTTTTTTATACCCTATAACAGCACCGGTCTCATCTTTAACTGGAACTGGAGCTCCCGATGGTGTTCCCACTCCGATAGTGAATATTTTTATTCCATTTTTCGCACATTCTTTCGCCACAGAAATAGGATTTCCTGGAGCGGTTTGTTCGCCATCGGTTATTAATATTATCGATTTATATCTCGGTTTATCATCCACGAAAGCCTCCACAGAGACTTGCAATGCTCTGGCAATGTCAGTTCCCGGTTCGGGCATTATATCCGGTTGTGCAGAATCGAGAAACATCAGGAATGCATCATAGTCGATAGTTAGTGGACATAACCTGAAAGCATCGCCGCCAAATACCACCAGTGCCAATCTATCATCGGTCTGGTGTTGAATGAATGCTCTTATCTCACTTTTGGCATTGGAAAGTCTGTTGGGTTTCATATCCTCTGCCAGCATAGACTTGGACACATCCAGAGCGAATACGATATCTATCCCCTCTCGTTTTACCTTTTCCAATTTAGTTGCCACCTGTGGTCGCATAGCCGAAAGAACAAAAAAGCAATAACCCAACAACAGAAATACTCTTCGCCATCTTCTTTTCATCGGGTCTAAAAATAAAATGGCATTCCTGATAAGATTTCTGTCGCCCAATTTATCCAGAGTGCGTCGGCGAATGGAATCGGCAAATATAAATAGAATAATCAATATGGGAACTCCCACCCATAATATCATCGCATATTTGTTCTCGATATGAATCA
>QNEG01000097.1 GCA_003645115.1 bacterium
TACGAGGCTGTCAAGGAGCAAGTTAAGGTATTATTGTCCGCTGAAACTGGAAAGAAAAAATAATAATTAATGAAAAAATTCCTTGATTGAAATGCGATTTTATATTTTTTGTAAAAAATGCTTGCGGTATTGCAATAATATTTTTTATTCATATTGGAAACGATTTTATCATATTCAGGGGGAAACTTTTGAAAAATATGCTCACAGATTATGGGCAAAAATCAGAGGTTATCGAATTTGAGGAAATTCCTACTTTTACATATCCTATTTGCGATAGGTATGGTTTCTGGATGGTGGCGACCGAGTCTGATTCAAAACGAGCGGCGATATTTTATGCCTACTCGCCGGCGTCTGGAACCACACCCTATCCAGATTGCTAAACCCCTGTGCATACTTTCTTATGATAGATTGCCAGTTCGAAGATGGACTGAAGTGGATTTCGGATTGGGAATGGTGTTTATTTATGAAACTGTGAATGGAGTGGAAATTTATGCGCCTCGCGCTGTGCCCATAGACTCTTTTCTCGCATATATGCAGTGGGATATCCAGCGATTGAAAACTGCTGTTATGGAAGCAGAGAAGAAAGAAGGAACCGATTTGAAAATCGATGTGGGACTACCACCTGAAATCGAGGGATTTATCGGCGAAGGTGGCGCCGGTCTTCAGGTGAATGGTTCATACAAAATCTCCCTTTCCGGACGAAGTGAATGGTCGGACAGACAGGCTTTTTTCGGCAGTAAATGGCCTCAACTGCAAATGGAACAACAATCTAATTTCAGGATTACTGGAACTATTGGCGAGAAAATCCGAGTTCAAGTAGATCAAGATAGCAACCGAGAAACCGACCTCGAAAATACAATAAACATTAAATATACTGGCGAGGAAGACGAAGTAGTTCAATCTATCGAAGCTGGAAATACCACTCTTTCTCTTTCCGGTGCATCACTGATTGGATATAGCGAAAATATTCAGGGACTTTTTGGAATAAAAAGTATATTTCAGGTGGGCGATTGGAACATAACCGCTATCGCCAGTCAAGAAAAAGCAAATACCGAAACTCGCACATTTCGACCGACCGCAGAAAGTGAGCCTATTAGAATTTACGATTGGGACTATTGTAGAAGAACTTATTACTGGATGGGCGACGAATATCTCGACTTTAATCCACAGGGGGATTCTATTACATTTTTCCGAGCATATTATGCAAATGGCGGAACTTCCAATGACCCTAATTCAGTATTCGGCTATGCGATGGTGAACGCGCCATCCAATGAATCTGAAATTCCACCATCAATAACCGAGGGTGATAGCATAGAACCCGGTTATTTTGTCAAAATTAATGATGCCGATTATCAATTGAACAGGACTCAAGGATGGTTCAGATTAAATTCGCCAGCTGGCAGAGATGATATTCTGGCTATTAGGTATATAGTCCGTCATTCCGATGGAAGTTATGACACTGTGGGAATTCTATCATCGGAAGACTCTACTTTTTACCTAAAAATGATAAAACCCTCTAATCTACAGCCCGACCATCCTTGCTGGGAATATGAGTGGAGAAATGTATATTACCTGAATAAATCTGACATCCGATTAGAAGAGACATTTATAAAACTATTCCGTCGATATGGAACAGATACATTGCAGACATTACCGGATAATGCCAATGTGTATTTAATTTCTTTGTATGGTATGGATAGTGAAATGCTGAATGGCGATCCCGGTTCGGATGGATTCGTTGACCAGATAGTGGATTTTATCGACCCAGCTCGAGGAGAACTAATTTTTCCGGTGCCACATCCATTCGATCCCGGCAGCTTGGATATCGCATTGTGCCCGGAATTGGCAAATTTTCCCGATACATTGCGGAATCCCAGTATCTATAATTCCACATTATCTTCTGACTGGGAACAAAATAGTAGTTGTTATCTATATGTGGAGACCAAAGGTTATTCCACCATACAACATTTAGGTGCGTTTAATGTAATCCCCGGCAGTGAAGTAGTGACATTAAATGGTGAGAAATTGAAAAAAGATGTAGATTATAGGATATATTATGATATTGGGCAGATACACTTTATATCGGACAAAGCTCGCGACCCCAATGCAAATATTCAGGTCACTTTCGAGGCTCAACCATTCTTGTCGATGCAGCAGAAGACATTGCTGGGGTCTCGAATACAATATGAACTGGGTGAGGATTCTTGGTTCGGTATTACTGGACTATACAAAAGCGTGACTACTCCCGAGCGACGACCTCGTGTGGGCGGTGAACCATCCAGAGCATTTATGTGGGATATCGACTTGAGATTGGCACAGGAAATACCATTCCTGACTTCAGCAATCGATGCACTTCCTCTTCTGCAAACCGATTCGCCATCCAAAGCAGTGCTTACACTGGAAACCGCTCAATTGTTATCTAATCCCAATACACTGGGGAAAGCATATATAGACGATTTCGAGGGAAGTAAGGCTACCGACCCGATATCTATTACCAGAACCACCTGGACACTGGGAACTATTCCCTACGACTATGATGAACACCCACGAGCGAGAATAATCTGGTATAATCCCTACGATAAGGTTCCAGTGAATGATATCTGGCCCAATCGCGATGTTCGTTCGGAGGAAAGCACTACCGATGTCCTGAAAATCGAATATTATGATACCACCACTTATTCACCCGATACCAGCGCCTGGGCGGGAATTATCCAATATCTCAATCCCGCATATCACGACCAGCAGAATTCACAATTTTTCGAGATATGGGTAAAAGGCGATGAGGGAATCCTTTGCATCGATATGGGGAAAATTTCCGAGGATATCAATGGGGATGGAGAATTAGACACCGAGGACCAGGAAATAGGCGGTAGAAGAGACAATATCCTTGCTCCCGATGAAGATACCGGAATCGATGGTATTCCTAATGAGGATGAATTGGAAAATTATCTGGAATTAGCTGGAGCGTGTTATTCTGGGAGGAGCGCGACGCAACAAGCGGGTGCATTCCAGACGTTAAATCCCACTCGTGACCCCAGCGACCCCAGTGGCGATAATTGGGCATATCCAAGTGAACGAGATTATGACCGAATAAATGGGACAGAAGGCAACATCAATGACCTTGTGGGAACTCGTAAACCGGATACCGAAGACTTAAATCGTGATGGAGTTTTAGGCTTGTCGAATGACTATTTCGAATATCAAATCGACCTTTCATCCGCGCATTTCGAGGTTCCTGGAACTCGCTCCTCTCACGGATGGAGATTATATAGAATTCCACTTCAAGATTCGGTGTTCACTTTCGTGGAGGATGGCAGAATATGGCATCGAACAGAAATCGGCAATCCAGACCTATCACAGATTAAATACATCCGCTTGTGGTTGACCGGGGTTAGTTCAGATACCATAGATGTGCAGATAGCTCAAATGGGATTTGTAAGAAACCATTGGGAAGAATATTTCGACCATTTCGAAGTGGCAGTGAAAAATACTCACCAAGACCTCGATTATTATCCTCCCGAGGGAGCCGGTGGTGAAAGAAATCCTACTACTGGTGAGGAACTGGCAGAGCAATCGCTGGTGTTAAAGTATAAATATCTACCACCATTGGATACGGTATATGCGGTAAAGACTTTTATGCAGGATAGAGCAGAGGATTATACCCAATACAAAAAAATGACTATGTGGGTGAATTTTCACGATACCACTGGTGGTGAGGAACCACCGCCGATTCTATTTCTCAGAATAGGCGATAATCAAGGCAATTATTATGAATATCAAACCACACAGCTGGACACCGGCTGGGCAGAGAATAATAAAGTAGTTATCGAATTCGACTCACTAACCGCATTCAAGGAACAATACCAACGCTCTATCGAGGATACCACAGTGCCTGATATGGATAGTGTAAAATTGGCAAGCCACGGTAATGGGTATTATATAATTCGAGGTAATCCCTCATTGACCAATGTAACTATGTTTCAACTCGGGATAATAAATCCCGACCAGAATTTTCCTATCTCTGGCGAGGTCTGGTGCGATGAATTGATGGTTGAGGATGTTCGCACCGAGGACGGAAGAGCATATAAAGGTGAATTCACTCTCACCGCCGCCGATTTCGCCAGTTTTGTGGCAACTGTTCAACAAAGTGACGATGATTTCCACGGACTAACTCAAACCAATAGAAGGTCCTCATATTATAGCAGTTATTCTTCTTCCTCAACAACTACAAGAAGTAAAAAATTGACTCAGAATTATAATTCCAATTTCGCACTGGGGAAATTTTTTCCCATTCGTGTAGGGGTGAATCTTCCGCTTTCTTTATCCTATAGACACGAAATTTCTATCCCCAGATTCAAGACCAATTCTGATGTATTCCTGCCGGATTCTCTGCGCGATATAGAAAAAACGGTAACCGAGAACTGGAAGGCGTCATTGATGGGAATCGGAGTATCGCCGCAAGACCCATCGCCGATAGTGAATTTGTTGGTGGTGCCTAATAGATTATCGTATAGCTGGAGTAAAACCGAGGGTTATTCTCCCACTTATCCGGTGGATAATTCTACCAATTACACAATTCAGCACCGATACGATATCTCGCCCAAATCTGATGCTGGGAGATTCATAATTCGTGATGAGAAAAAAGACAGCTCCGGCAGAGGAATCGGCGGAGAAATGGCGATAAGCTATATCCCTTCTAAAGTAGCTTTTTCTACATCGGTCAATGAGACAAAGAATTATAAACTTCACAATTATGGCACTGTGACCGAAGATTTCCGAAGGAACTTGAACCATCAGACTCAATTGCAGTATAAACCGGTTAAGACGGTGACAGCGGATTTCTCCATAAATTTAGATAGAGACATTCATATGGCGGATTGGTTTCAACTGGGACCGCCGGTAATTTTCGGGAAACCCGAGCGAAAAACTATCAATGATGGGATTCATTGGCGCCCGATGATGTTAAATTGGCTGGACCAGAATTATGACGCTACTTCCACTTATTCGGAAAATACCCGCTCGCAAAGTAGTGGAGCGTTTGGACAGGTATCACAAAACCGCACATTTAAGGCGGATTATACTGTTAAATGGCGAGAATTAACCGGCGAAGCCGGAGGCGGACGAAAAAAAGGCGCCAGCGGCACAGCGGGCATTAGCGATAATATGAAAAATATACTCTCAAAACTGGACAATTTACGAATCACTTACAACTGGAATGGAAATATCACCGCGCCAAATTTATCTCGTCGCCCGGGACATTCGTTCCAGTTCGGTTTCACCAGCGACCCCGATGTCCCATTGGTGCAAACTACCACCGGTGTGCAAAATCCCACCGAAAAGTTGACCGACAAGTTCGATATGTCCACCGGTTATTCATTCCCTTATGATATAAAAGTAGGAGCGAGATATAATTACACTGTGACAAAAACAATGAGCACCTCACAAAATACGAAGATAGTTGACCAAACATTCCCCGACCTGACTGCTCGGTGGGGATTCTTCAAGAATCTTGGGTTAATCAAGAAATTCGCAAATTCGGCATCGGCAAATAGTGGATGGTCTCATAGGAAGAGTAAAAATTATACTGCTGATTCACTAAATCAAGTCACGACGAGCGATAGATTCAATCCACTTATTGGGATGAGTTTTAGTATGAAAGGCGGATGGACACTTGATTTACGATTCAACTGGGAATATCAGGTTCAGGAGACTTACACCGGTGCTTACATAAGTTATTCCGGAACGGATAGGAAAACATTCGAGGTGATTGCAAAATATACACTTCGAGCACAACAGGGAATAAAAATACCTTTGCTCGGCAAAATTACTCTGGACAATACATTGAATTTGATATTGAATGTTTCATATAATACAAATTTAAATCAAAGTTGGACATCTGGCGACCCTACAAAATCGCGGTCTTTGAATAGAGGTAAATTGAGTATCAAACCACAGGCGAGATATAACCTGTCCCGCAATGCTGTGGCGGGAATAGAAATAGAAATTTCCGAGGATAAAGATAAAATTATCGACAATACCAATCATATCAGAGATGTGAAAATTTGGGTTCAATTCCAATTCGGTGGTTCGCGAGGAATTGGAAGTGGATATCCATCACGACCAGGCGGAATATAATCAAGTTAAATTAAATAGTAACTTTCTATGCTCACGAAAAAAATATTTCAATTTTCTATCTCCAGTTTCACTCGGACAAAATTCTGAGTCCCATCATCTGCGGTGATAAGCAAAATCGCCTCGGATGATTCAGACAATGCTGACACAGATAACCATCGAA
>QNEG01000098.1 GCA_003645115.1 bacterium
AATTAGAAAAGTCTATGAGAACAGAAAGTAAAAACACAGAACCTCGAGCAGAAGCAGAGGTTGAAACCGAACAAGGAGGTTAACGATGACGGATTTAAGGACATTCATCGAGACGATTGCCAAGGCGTTGGTTGACAATCCCGAATATGTAGATGTGCGGGAAATTTCTGGCGAACGCACTACGGTTTTCGAACTCAGAGTTGGCGAAGGCGATCTGGGTAAGGTAATCGGCAAGGATGGACGCACCGCCCGTGCTGTCAGGACATTGCTTAATGCAGTCTCGGCTAAACAGGGTAAACGCGCCGTCCTGGAAATTATTGAGCCAGAAGCATAATCCAATTGTTGTCAAAATCGAGTCAACAAAGGCGGAATTCATACATATTATGGATTCCGCTTTCTTATTCTCTCGAAAATAATCGAACACATTTCGCAGTTTTATCGACCATTTGGACACAAATCCGAGTTGTTATATCAAAGTGCGAAAAATCGCTTAATTTGATGTGCTACCTGCTCTATTTCATCAGGATTCAATTCTGGGAAAATGGGTAATGAAACCACTTCCTCTGCCAATTGATTGGTATTTGGCAAATCTTTTTCATCGGCACAACCCACAAATGGACCTAACCGATGCACCGGCACAGGATAATATATTGCCACGCCGATGTCTTGTTCTTTAAGGAACTGCACCAGCTCATCTCGCTGACCATCCAGCACCCGAATAGTATATTGATGATAAATATGATATGCACAGGTGGATTCCACTGGAAGTTTTATCTGTTCCACATCGGCGAGAAATTTATTATATAATCTTGCGTTTTCTCTTCGCTGTTCATTGAACTGGTCGAGATGCGCAAGTTTTATATCCAGTATTTTTGCCTGAATAGAATCGAGTCTCGAATTATATCCCAGCATCTCGTTTTGATATTTTTTTGTGGCACCGTGAGAACCAAATTTTCGAGATTTTAATGCTATATCCTGATTATTGGTAGTGATTATTCCGCCATCGCCAGCGGCGCCCAGATTCTTGGTGGGAAAAAAACTAAATGCGCCAGTAGTTCCTAATGAACCGGTTTTATGTCCATCCAGACTCGCTCCAGCGGATTGGCAAGCATCCTCGATTATATATAGCTCATTCTGTGCGGCTATCCTATTTATTTCATCCATAGGCGCAGGATGTCCGAATAGATGAACTGGAATTATGGCTCGAGTTTTCGCAGAAAGCTTTTTTTCGATACTTTCGGGCAGGATGCACATAGTGTCCATATCTACATCTGCGAATATCGGTGTGGCGCCGACATTAGCCACTGCCTCGCCAGTAGCAAAGAATGTGAATGATGGAATTATTACTTCATCGCCCGCTCCGATATCTAATGCGCGCATCGATATTATTAATGCATCGGTTCCAGAACCTACTCCCACAGCGTATTTTGTATTGCAATAGGCAGCAAAATTCCGCTCGAATGCATCCAATACTTCTCCATCTATATACATTCCACTGGAAAGAACTTTCAACACGGGTAAATTTAATTCTTCTTTCAGCCGAGCATACTGTCGAGTCAATTCAAAAAATGGCACACTCATCTTATCGCTCCCAAATTTTATGGTTATAAATTATCAGGGAAATTCTGTCGCTATTTGCTATATTTGTGTTTATGATATTCTGAAAATCATAAATCGAACCGTTTATTCAGATAATCCTACCTCGAAACGAGCGAATCTAGTTATCTGAATCTCGCCGGACAATTCTTCCTCGAAATTTTGGATAAGTTGTTTTACAGTAATATCATTATCTCTGATGTATTCCTGATATAGCAGGCAATTTTCGGTCACGAATTTTTTCAACTTCCCTTCTACTATTCTATCGATAATTTTTTCCGGCTTTCCTTCTTCTTTTGCCTGTTCTGTATATAATTTCTTTTCCTTTTGAATGATGTCTTCTGGTATCTCATCTCTGGAAATAGCAACCGGTTTGGAGAATGCGATTTGCATCGCCAGTTCTTTACTCAATTTTTCCAGTTTCTTTCGTGCATCCCCCATAGCCAATGATGATTTCAATTCCACCATCACTCCGACTTTATTTCCCGGATGAACATATTGATAAATCAAACCATTATCTTCCAATTCGAAGCGGGTTAATTTTCTCGGCTTAATATTTTCCCCGATTTTAGCTACCAATTCAGTAATAGCTTTTTCCACCGATTTGCTATCCAGTTTCATTTGCATAAGTTGTTCCACATTTTCGGGCGCATTTTTTAGGGTGAGTTTTGCCAATTCCTTTGCCAGATGGATAAAGTCATCGTTTCTGGCGACGAAATCCGTTTCCGATGCCAACAATATCATCGCACCAACTCGGGCATCATCGCTGATAGCTGTTTCTATTCTGCCTTCTTTGGATTCTCTATCTACTTTTTTCGCCGCTTTTGCCATACCACTTTTGCGAAGTAATTCTATTGCAGATTCTATATCGCCATCGGCTTCCACCAATGCTTTTTTGCAATCCATCATTCCAGCTCCGGTCATATCACGGAGTTGTTTTACCAGTTGTGCAGAAATTTCCGCCATTTTTTACCTCCAATTATGCTAAATATTTAGTTTGCTTTCTACTGGGATTCCTCATCCGGTGTATCCGGTGATTTTTGCTGGGGTGTTTCATCACCCTGCTCGGATGGACTTTCCGGTTGCCCCGATGATTCCTGTTCGGACTCTTCTTCCGATTGTTCCGATGTATCTCCCACTGCTTCGACTGTTTCGCCGGCGGACTCTTGTTGTGTTTTTCTTTTTTTAAACGATGAACCCAACTGTCCGGCAGTCCTACCATCCAAAACGGCATCGGCTAATGCAGTGGTTATCAACTTTACCGATTTTATTGCATCATCATTACCCGGAATAGGGAAATCCACATTATCGGGGTCGGAATTAGTATCCACTAGACCGATTATATATATTCCTAACTTCCTCGCCTCTGCTACTGCTGTCTTTTCGTGAACCGTATCTACTATATACATCACATCGGGCAATCTCTCCATCTCACGAATACCCTCCAGGACATTATTCAATTTGTCTCGCCGAGTAGCGAGTATATTTCGTTCCTTCTTAGTCAACTGTTCCACGGTGCCATCCTCGAACATCTTTTCGATTTGCTTCAATTTCTGGACACTTTGTCTTATAGTCCTGAAATTGGTCAATGTTCCACCGAGCCATCGTTCGGACACCCAGAATACATCAGCTCGCTTTGCTTCCTCGGCGATTATATCCTTTATCTGTCTTTTTGTTCCCACAAATAGAATAACATTCCCTCGCGAGGAATTTTTTCGCATAATTTCGTATCCTTCTTGCAGTTGTGCGAGAGTCTTTCGTAAATCTATTATATGGATTCCATTTCGGATACCGAATATATATGGACGCATTTTGGGGTTCCAGCGACTTTTCTGATGGCCAAAATGGACACCAGCCTCCAGTAATTGCTCCATAGAAAAGTTCAACATAAACTATCCTCCTTTTTGGGTTTAGCCTCCGCCGATGCTGGGTTTTTCCCACTTCGAAAAAATCGAAGACCCGGGACAGCTATCCGACGTGTGTGATGATTATATACTACAAAATAAAATTCAAATTATCGATACAACTGTTGTGAATTTATCGCTTGGAGAACTGGAATCGTTTTCTTGCTTTTGGACGACCGTATTTTTTCCTCTCCACCATTCGAGGGTCTCTGGTGAGGAAACCGCCTTTTCTCAGCACAGACCGGAAATCGGGATTATTTTTTACTAAAGCTCGGGCAATACCGAGACGCACTGCGCCAGCCTGCCCCGAAATACCGCCACCAGATGTTTTCACCTTGATATCGAATTTTCCTTCCATATCGGTAACTCGAAGTGGTTCTATCACACGAATTACCAAATCCTCACGGCAAAAATATTGGGTCGGTTTACGACCATTGATTATTATTCTGCCACTGCCCTCGGGATAAAGCCATACTTTTGCTACCGATTCTTTTCTCCTTCCTGTCGCGTAAAATCCTTCTCTTGCCATATTCTCTCCGTTATTTTTTATTCACACAATTTGTTTTTCTATTATATTTCCAACGGCTTCGGTTTTTGCGCCTGATGAGGATGTTCTGCTCCTGCATAGACTTTCAATTTACGAAATATTTTTCTTCCCAATCGATTTTTAGGAAGCATTCCTTTAACTGCGTGTTCCACAGCTCGCACCGGATTCCGTTGCATTAAATTGCTATATTTTAAACTGCGTAATCCACTGGAATACCCACTATACCAACGGAATTCTTTCTGGTCCAGTTTTCTTCCAGTAAGCCGAACATCTTTTGCATTGATAACAATCACGAAATCACCCACATCCAGATGTGGAGTAAATTTTGGTTTACCTTTCCCGCGCAATATTTTCGCTACCTCACTCGCTAATCTTCCCAGAACTTTCCCACGAGCATCGATTATATACCATTGCTTATCTATTTCGTCCCTACTGGGTATGGGAGTTTTTTGTATCTTTGCCTTTTCGCCCATATTTCTCCTCGACTTGTTTCCTTAGTTTTATCCTCATAAACTAATAATTAAAAGGGAGGTAAATCATATTGTCAAGGAAAATATGAATTAATCTTGTCTGTTGGACTGACATTGTATCGCAGGTGAAAAATATTTATTCAATGAATTGAGGATAATTTAATACTACAATTTGTCATCTCGATGCCGACATTTCAGCAAAGAAATCTTCCAAAATAATAAAATGAATCACATTTCGGACAATTTATTCCTCTACTATTTATCCACACAATTCAGTAGTAGGGATTTAGTGTGCAAAACTTTTGCCTAAATGGATACCATCTGGGTGAAGCAAATAATCATTTTCCAAAATCCTGTTGTGATTATGGGACAGATGACTTATTTTCTATAGAACCATATCGAAAGAAAATATGCACGACCCAAGAGGACATTATCTAGAAACATTCTGTGAGGTGGATTTATCGGCATTCGGCAGGAATCTGAAGGCAATAAGTGAGTGGTGTGATAGAAGAAAAATTATACTTGCAGTCAAG
The DNA here is from genome assembly GCA_003645115.1 of bacterium. Taxonomy (GTDB): domain Bacteria; phylum UBP14; class UBA6098; order B30-G16; family B30-G16; genus B30-G16. The sequence continues at coordinate 5,051 of QNEG01000098.1, forward strand.
GCTAATGCTTATGGTCACGGAGTGGTGCAAATATGCAGCGAGGCTATCCAGCACGGAGTGGAAAAATTCGGTGTCGCCACACTGGTAGAGGGTGTTCAATTGCGAGATGCCGGTATAAAAAAGGAAATAATTATACTGACTCCACCTACTCTGGAACAAATCCCATCGGTGGTTTATCATAATCTTTCGCCCAATGTGGTGAGCCGTCGATTTGCCGAGGCACTTTCTGCTGAGGCTGTGCGCTCAGGAAAAAATATCAATATCCATATCGAAATCGATACCGGTATGGGAAGAACCGGATTCGATTGGTTCGATGCAGTCGGCGAAATAATCGCAATCAATAAGCTCCCCGGAATAAAAATCGAGGGAATTTTTTCGCATTTCCCAGTAGCAGATAGCACACACAAATCCGATGTAGAATTTACCAAAAAACAATTGGAAAAATTTTCTCGAGTGGTAAATTCGCTGATAAAAGGTGGAATAGAAATTCCCACTATCCATATTTCGAATTCTGCGGGGATTCTCGCTCATCCTATCTTTGGGAATGCAATTCGTCCAGGAATACTCGCATACGGTCTTTATCCGTCAGAAGAGATAAAAAAAAATATCCGTGTGGAACCGGTGATGTCATTAAAAACTCGAGTAGTGCAACTTAGAAAACACCAGCCCGGTTCTTCCATCAGCTATGGAAGAACACATATAACCACTTACAATGAGCGAATAGCGGTGATACGAGCTGGTTATGGTGATGGAATAAGGAGAGCATTATCCAATCGGGGCGAAGTCCTAATTCGAGGCAGAAAAAGACCGATAAGAGGAAAGGTTTGTATGGATACTACAATGGTGGAGGTAGATGAAGATGTTATGATGGACGATGAGGTAGTAATCATCGGTTCGCAGGGTGGGAATTCAATTTCCGCAGACGACCACGCAAAATGGACTCACACTATAAATTATGAAATAATCACCGGCATTTCCGAGCGAGTGCGAAGAGTATATATAAAAGACGGCAGGGTATTAGAGGTAGTATGATTTATTATAATTCATTCCGTAAATGAAATTAAATTCTACATATAAAAGGATATTGAAATTCCAGATATTCGCGTGGATGGGCACCGCAGTGAATCTGGGAACATTGTGGATATTAAAAGAGTATCTCCATATGCCGATTGTCCTGGCTGGTGCCTGTGCTATCG
>QNEG01000099.1 GCA_003645115.1 bacterium
AACTGGGGCAGGAGGCAGTATCTGAAACTGGTTTCGGCAAGATGCCCGACAAAAAAAAGAAAATAGAATTAGCTGCGCTAAAAACTCCCGGTATCGAGGACCTTAACCCAAGAACCTGGACAGGAGATTATGGACTCAGTCTCCAGGAACCGGCACCTTATGGAGTAATTCTTTCCATAACTCCATCCACAAATCCGCCATCCACAGTGATAAATAATTCTATCTCTATGATTGCCGGTGGAAATTCGGTGATATTTCAACCGCATCCGGGTGCAAATCGAGTAAGTTTGAAAACTGTCCAACTTATTCAGAAGGCATTGGTGTCGGTTGGTGCCCCCGCCGATGTAGTTCAATGTGTAAAAAATCCTACCATAGAATCGGCAAATGAACTTATGAGGCATAATGGAATAGATTTGGTAGTGGTCACTGGTGGAGCGGGAGTGGTGAATGCGGCATTAAATTGCGGGAAAAAAGCTATATGTGCCGGTCCGGGCAATCCACCGGTGATTGTCGATGAAACCGCAGACATTACCAAAGCTGCCAAAGACATTGTATCAGGTGCATCATTCGATAATGGTATTCTATGCACTGCAGAAAAGGAAACATTCGTGGTGGATTCTGTGGCAGATGAATTAATTCAGAAAATGAAATCATTCGGTGCATTTTATCTATCCCCTAATGATGCAGAAAGGATAACAAAAATGGTAATTGCCGAGGATGAAAAAGGCAGTGGAGAAAGACATCCGATTGTAAATAAGGAATATATTGGTAAGAATGCATCGGTTATTGCTGAAAAGGCTGGAATAAAGGTCGATGATGATGTTCAACTTTTATTTTTCGAGGCGCAATGGGATAATCCATTGGTGATGGCTGAACAATTGATGCCTGTTATGCCTGTGGTGCGTGTGCCAAATGTAGATGAGGCTATGCGATTGGCTATTATCGTCGAACATAAATTTAAACATAGTTTTATTATGCACTCTAAAAATGTGGAACGATTATCTAAAATGGCGCAGATGTGTGATGCCACTATTTTCGTGAAAAATGGTCCATCGTATTCTGGTCTGGGATATAATGGCGAGGGATATACTACTTTGACTATCGCAGGAACCACCGGCGATGGATTGACCAGCGCAAAAACTTTTACCAGACCAAGAAGGTGTGTCCTGATTGATTACTTTAGAATTGTGTGATTATAATTGAAAATGTTAATATGTTGAGGGAGACGATATGAAGCGATTATTTTTCATAATTGGTAATGTGATATTATTGGTTATACTCACTAATACCTGTGTGTATGGAAAAGATTACGATTTCCAGAGATATTTTTCCAAAAAAGTTCGATTGGAACCCGGCAGTGTTCTGATTTTGGACAATCCAGTAGGAGAAATTCATATCACCAATATCGATCCCGAACTAGGACCGTTTGTAATAGTAAAACAACGTGTATTTGCTACCGCAAATGAACTCGCACAAAGTAGATATATGGTTATGACTGTTAGATTGGACATATCGCGTCGCCCAGATACACTGTATATGAAGGCTATTTTCCCCACTCATATGTATGAGAGATTCTGTTATTCGGATATGGGCGGTTTTTTTACATCCGAGGTATCTAAAATTTGGCATGGAAAAAAATTTACTGTTTCTCCTCGAAAGGGAGTGAAACTTTGGTCGGATATTTATCTGGAGGTTCCTGCGGGAACTAAAATATCGGTCAATTCTGTTGCTACTACTTTTGTTGTGGAAGATTTTGTAGGCGATATAGAATTGTTCACCGACCACGCATCAGCAATGACCGCTGGCAGTATTCAGGGTAATTTATGGCTTACAGCCTGTCATGGCAATCTCTCCGTTGGAGAATTCGAGGGTGAATTTTTCTATGATGGCGAGGATTCTGACCTGAGTTTTTGCGATATTATCAATGGAAAAGTATATGCAAAAAGCACCACCGGTGATCTTATCTGGACTGCTAAGTCAGATTCATTGGACTATTTGGAACTGGAATCATTATCGGGAAATATTATATTGGAAGGTAAAATAGATAAGATTACTAAACTTACCAATGATGAAGGTGATATCGATGTAAAACTGGAAGTCCCGATAGTAGATTCATTACTTGCCCGAACCAATAGCGGAGACATAAAAATTGATGCTTATGAGAATTTTGCTAAAAGAATTTTAGCAAAAACCGAGCAGGGTAAGATTAAGCATAATTTAGATGGTAATGATAAGTATATATCATCGGAGTTAAAGGGTAATAAGGGAGTGGTGGAATTAGAAAGTAAAAGTGGGACTATTAAAATAAAACTCAGGTCGGTGGAATAGATAATGCCGGATTTTCCCGAGGACATAGAATCGAGGATTCACGAGTTGGAAAATATTGTGGAATCCGAACCCTCAGCGGAAGCTTTTTCTGAATTGGCAGAATTATTACGCACCAGCGAAAAGTTGAATAAAGCGAGACAAATTTGTGAGCGTGGTTTAACTCTTTTTCCAGAGGATGAGCGATGCTTGCTGACTTACACTCGAATTTTAATGGATTCGGATGCATTAGAGTCCGCCGAGGAAACACTGAAAGTATTGATAGATGTAATCGGCGAGAATGTTAGTATATTGCTTCTGTTGGGGCAAATATATGATAGACATAATGACTTATCGGGAATACACAAGGTTGCTAAAAAACTTGCAAAAGAATACAGCGATGATATTCGAGCAAGAAGATTTTTAGAATATCTTAAATCTCAGGGCTATCTGGAAGGATTAGATATTCCTGTGGAGAAATCAGCGGGGGTATCTGCCGAGGGCGAAGTAGTGCGGGAAACCGAGGAGGCTAAGGAAGTAAGGACACCACTACCTACGCCAGATTCTGAGGTAAAAACTATTCCTCGAACCTACAGCACTCGGAAAACCAGAAAAATTGCTCCAATAATTCCTATGGAGGATTTGATGCATATCACTGCATTGCTGAAAGGAGTAGTCGGTGTAAATCATGTGGTATTGTTGACTCCCGACGATAGAACACTCGCCAGCAAAGGATGTCCAAATAATATGGCACGGTCGTTAGGTTTACTTCTCAGATCCCTCAAAAGAGCTTTATATGTGGCATTTAATTCACTCAATTTCGGCGACTGGAAAAAAGGTGTTATGGAATTGAAGGATTCCACCGTTCATATGATGGTAAGTAAGGAACATTGGTTTGCACTGGTTTGCGAAAGTAAAGTCTCTCTGGGTGCACTTAGAATTGCAGTCAATGCGATAATTTCACGGCACTTGAAATTATGATTGCATATTATGATTATTTTATTCTAATCCCTCCAAATATGCCTGTTCGATTAGTTCTCCAGAATGTAAAATAAATGCGCTGGGACAACCTACCAAATCACAGAATGCGATACCATTGGTTATATCGAAATTTTCATCCAATGACAAGACTCTTATTTCGCCGCCATCGCAATTTTCACAGGGCTGAAGTATGGGAATTTTTTGTTCACAGTGTGGGCAGAATACCTCTAATTTTTCACCTTCTTTGGGTTTGGTTCCAATAAACACCACCGATTTATCACCGAAAATAGGGGATAGCACCATTACTCCCTGTTCGCCATTTGGTCGATGGATTTTCAATTTTATCCCAGAAAAACTATTGAAATTCACATAATCATCCATAACACTATGCCCATTAGGACAATATACTATATTTACCACCAAACACTTCGGCTTGTTAGCGTCTTTGGCTTGTTTTTCTAATCTTCGTTCTCGAGGGTCGGGAATTAGTAAAAATCCCTTTTTGTCGAATCTATACCCCATTTTTCCTCCTGTTTTTCTATTATTACTCGGTATTATATTCCTGCGGATTATGAATCGCATTAGCAAATGTTCGTAATCGCTCCCAATTTTGTTTATGCTCGAACAAATTTCCAATTACCACTGCATCGGCGAAATTGGCGCGTTTGCCAGCATCCTCGGGATTGCGAATCCCACCGCCTACGATAATGAATAAATGGGTATTTTGTGAAACCTCATTGACCATTTCCACTGGCACCGGATTTTTGGCGCCACTTCCAGCCTCCAAGAATATGCAGTGCATTCCCATATATCGACCAGCCAATGCGTGAGCTACCGCAATATCAATTTTGTTCCTCGGTAATGGTGGAGATTGCGAGAAAAATTCCACAGATGTCATTTCACCAGATTCTACCAAAAGATAAGCAGTGGGAATGACGGGAATATTAATATCCCTTATTTTGTGCGCGGACAGAACCTGTTCCTCGATTAGCCACCGTGGATTTCGTGAGGAAAGAAAGGTCAAGAATAACAATGCATCGGCGGAGCGAGATACTTGATTGTGTCCACCGGGGAATATTATTACCGGCAGGTCGCTTATCGATTTTATTTGTTTAATCACACTGTCAATCGGTTTTCTAACTAGAATAGTGGAACCGACTAAAAAAGCATCCACACCGCATTCCTGCGCAGAACCGACCAATGAATCGATATTTTCTGCACGATCCGGATCGATAAGCAACCAAAATTGTGGTCTGCCTCGTTCATATCGGAACGGCTCGCTTAATCTTTCTATTACATCGATTTTTTTACTCATTTTTCAGGTAAATAGTCTTTTAATCCATATTTTTCTATTTTTCTATATAGAGTGGATAGGTCGATACCTAATTTTCTTGCCGCTTCGGACTTGTTACCATCAGCCTGAACTAATGCCCAGAATATATATGCCTTTTCGATTTCCTCCAGAGATAGTATTCCCAGTTGACTGGCGGCTTTTTGCATCATTCCCGAGGGTTGTTCAGTTTGCTTTTCCTTTTCTCGTTCCTGCGCACTTTTTTTGATATAATCTGGCAGATGTTCTGGTAATATGGTGTCTCTTTCCAGAACTAACATTGCACGCTCCAACACATTTTCTAATTCTCTGACATTTCCTTCCCAGTCCGAATTATTCAAAATTTCAGCCGATTCGGGGGAAATATTTGGGACTTCTTTACCGGTTCGTCTTGCCAATTTTTCCAGAAAATGTTCTGCGATTGGAATTATATCTTCACGATGTTCTCTTAATGGCGGGATGTCGATGTGGATTACATTTAAACGATAATATAAATCACCACGGAATTCATTAGTTTCCACCATTTTCTTGAGGTCTTTATTAGTTGCTGCGATTAAACGGACATCTGCGTTGATAGGCTGAGTAGCTCCCAGTGGAGTGAATTCATTAGTTTCCATAAGCCGAAGTAATTTAGCCTGAATTTTCAGGGATGTTTCTGCGACTTCGTCCAGGAAAAAAGTCCCACCATCTGCAGTTTTGAATAAGCCATCCTTATCCTTATCGGCGCCAGTGAATGCTCCCTTCACATATCCAAAAAGTTCACTTTCCAACAGCGTTTCCGGTAATGCCGCGCAGTTTATGGTCACGAATGGACCATTAGAACGATCACTTAATTGGTGTATAGCTCGAGCTATAAGTTCTTTTCCAGTCCCACTTTCGCCAGTAATGAGGACAGTGCTTTCTGTGGGTGCGATTCGTTTTACTAATTCTCTTATATTATTTATAGCTTTACTGGTGCCCACAAAATTGGATAAATCGGATTCTATTCGAAGTGCCTGACGCAGTATTTTATTTTCCTTGCGAAGATTTCGAGTATCCAGTGCTCGTTTGACTGCGAACCTTATCTGGTCCATTTGGAAGGGTTTAGTGATATAATCGAAAGCGCCCCTGCGAAGTGCTTCTACAGCGCTACCCAACGATGCATAGGCGGTAATTAGTATCACTGGCATATCGTTGTCGAGTTTTTTTATGTCTTTCAGCAAAGTCAACCCATCCACATCGGGCATCATTATAGCGGCGATAATCACATCGTAGGATTCATTGCTCAATCTTTTCATTGCCTCATCGTAATCCTGGGCAGTATTTACCCAATAGCCCTCTTCGGTAAGCATTATTTCCAGCAACTGGCAAATGCTTTCTTCATCATCGACTACTAATATATGTGGTTGCACTTTTGCCATAATATCTGAACTCACCTTTTCAAATTCTAATTATTTAGTTTAATTAAGAAATAAAATAATCCATCCATTGTCAACATATTTAACCTTGTTTTTGTGTTAATTTGGCGAAAAATGGACTCTTTACCAAGATGGTATCCACCCTGAGATGGAATTATTGAGTTGGTTTGGAGATTGGTTTGTGGTGAAAATTCGCAATTTGTTG
>QNEG01000100.1 GCA_003645115.1 bacterium
GGATATAATGAAGTATAAACTCTTGCCTGTTTTTCTAATTCTTTCCTTTACCTGCATCATATTCGCTGGTTGGCAACGAACTTATGGCGGAATTTATGATGACAAAGGATTTACTTTCGCCCAGACACCCGATGGCGGATATATTATTACAGGAAGAACCGAATCTTTCGGTGCCGGTCTGGAGGATGTTTACCTTATAAAGACCGATCCATCGGGTAATGTGATATGGACTAAAACCTACGGCGGAAGTTCGCAGGATTGGGGCTATTCTGTCAAAATGACCGCCGATGGCGGATACATTATCGCTGGATATACTTATTCGTTCGGCGATAGTTGTGATGTTTATCTGGTCAAGACAGATGCTTCTGGCGACACTATGTGGACACGATACTATGGCGGTCCATACTGGGAGGATGCATATTCTGTCGAACAAACATCCGATGGTGGATACATTGTGGTAGGATATACTGAATCTTTTGGTGAGGGTTCCAGAAATATATACCTTATTAAAACCGATTCATCCGGCGATACTATGTGGACAAAAACATACGGTGGAACTAACTATAGCGTCGGACGCTCTGTCCTACAAACTCCCGATGGTGGATATGCAATCGTAGGATATACTAACTCTTTCGGCACCGGCGATTATGATGTCTATCTTATCAAAACCGATCCATCGGGCAATACAGAGTGGACAAAAACATACGGTGGAGCTGCATTGGATAAAGGATTCTGGCTCCAACAAACATCCGATGGTGGATACATTATCGCAGGTGGCTCATATTCATTTAGCGCAACTGGAAGCGATGCATATATTATCAAAACCGATGCATTCGGCGATACTATGTGGACAAAAACATACTCTGTCAGTGATTATGACTGGACTTACTCCATATATCAGACCACCGATGGCGGATACATCGCTACAGGATACATTCAGGATGCTGGCGCAGATGAACTATATTTGCTCAAAATAAATTCCGATGGTGATACTATGTGGACTAAAACATACGGTGGAACCGCTGCCGATGTCGGGCGTTGCGTAATTCAAACTACTGACCAAGGATATGCTATAGTAGGATATACACAATCTTTTGGAGCGGGCGGTTACGATGTATATTTTATCAAGACCGATTCACTGGGAAATATCGTAGAACCTAATTATCCACCCCAGTTTGCCGATTGTCCAACCGATACCATATTTATCACTGCCGGTGAGGATACTTCTCTCTCTATTTCCGCATTCGATCCCGACTCTGATGATATCTCTTGCTCACTCATCGAGCATCCAGAACCATATCGAGATTTCTGGTATGACAGTGTCGATTGTGCAGGATATGAATGTGAGATTCTGTTGGATATTTATCCTGCCGAGAGCGATACCGGGACATATAACTTTACATTCCAGGTTTGCGATACGCTGAACTGCACAGAATGTGGATTTGTGGTGGTGGTATTACCTGCCCCCAATATCCCACCGGAATTTGTGAATTGCCCAGAATCTATCCATACCGTATTCACTGGCGGAAATACAGTGTTGGAGATAAATGCAGTGGATTTGGATTCTAACATTATTTCTTGCTCGCTTATCACACATCCCGAACCTTACGGTGCATTCTGGTCGGATAGTCTGGTCTGCGAAACGAGTTCATTCCAGGGCTTTTTGAATATAGAACCCGCCGAAAGCGATACCGGAATTTATGAATTTGCATTCCAGGTTTGCGATGCAGAAACCTGTATCCAATGCGGTTTCGAAATCTTAATTATCGATACAATAAATCACCCGCCAGAAATAATCAGCGAACCATCGGAATCGAGTGTGTATGCGGATAGTGTGTGGGAATATCTTGTAATTGCCGAGGACCCTGATGGCGACTCATTAATATATAATATCGAGAATGGATGTGGCGCAGAAATAACTATCGATGACACCGGCTACATTTCTTGGATTCCTTCCGCAGATGACACCGGATTTTGCGATATTACAATCATCGTGTGCGATGAAGTCGGCGCCTGCGATACACAGGAATTTTCAATCGAGATATTACCGAATAATATGCCACCGGAAGCACCGATAGATATTCTTGCGGAGGCTTGCGGTCCGGAAATTACTGTGTCTTGGACTCCACCACCCGATGAGGACATCGAAGGATTTATTATATATCGCGGATTGGAACCTGAATTACTCGAAATAATCGATTCTGTAGCGGGCGATATTTTCTCCGCCATAGATACACCATATACGTTGGACACCACATATTACTATGCGGTTTCTGCATTCGACTCAGCTGGATATGAGAGTCCACTTTCTGTAATCGACACTGCATATCCATATCCATATCGGGTGGATGGTTTTTCTTACGAATTACTCGGCGGAGACCAGGTAGAATTATCCTGGACACCTACATTAATCGATAGCGAATACATCCTATTCTATGCGGAGGGCGATACATTGCCATCGTTCGAGGATACTCTCGCAATTATTTATCCGCCGGAAAGCAGTTGGATTTCCCCACCCGGATTGTTGACTCCCGGCAAAACATATACATTTTCTATCGCTGCACTGGCTACCTGCGGTTATTTCGATAATAGCGGAAATGTATATTTCACCATAACTATTGCGGACACCGGTTATGAAGACGCCTGCAGGCGAGTATATATTAAAATACCTAAACCCGGTTGGGGACTATGTGGAAATAGTGCGATGGTTAAGGCACAAACTGATTGCCCAGAGGATTCACTTCTCAATATCTCGGCAGTCCTGTTCCAGAAAAAATATTTACCCGATGGCGAATGGACCGATATTACTAATTTGAACCCATCGTATCCCAATCATCCCAATCCTGATACCACTCATCCATATTTTATTCACTGGTGGGTGGATGCTGAATTAGAGGGCGAATATCTTATTAGAGCTGTGGCTTTCGATACACTGGGAAATCCCGATACATTGCCCGATGCTATTCCAATTCATATCGGTGAACCTTGTGGTAATAGCGGTGATTATGAACCCGATTCCGCCAAAGGTGTCCCAGAAAATTATATCTATACTTATTGGGAAAGAATATATCCTCACGCAGGAACACAAATTTATATCGGCGATTTCGATAATACCGAGGATTGGTTAGAATTCCCGCCAGGTATCGTGGAAACACCCGATATCCTCTATTTCACTATGACCAATCGAGATGAGGAAACTATCCCATACTATTCCGTAGGTGAATTTATGGAATTACAATTGCGAAGTGGAATTACATCTACTGTGAGTGGTGATTCTATCGCATTTTATATCCAATATCCCGATTTTAATAATGATGGAATTATAGATAGCACTCTAATATCCGAGGATGACATCTGGTTATTCCGGTTCAATGGCACCGACTGGGATAGTATCGACTGTATCCTCGATTGGGAGAATAATACTATTTCTGCGCGAGTGAATTCGTTCGGGAAATATTCGATATTGAGCACGACCGAACCAATGTGGATAATGGCGAATTCACATCCTGATAAAATTTCAATGTCGATATTCCCATCGCCGTTCAATACTGCTATGGGAATGTTATATACTATTCCATCTTCCGATAATGTTACCATCGAGATTTTTGATATTATGGGACATCGTGTCGCAATGCCAGTAAATGAACCGCAAACTATGGGAACTCACACTATCACCTGGACACCACCAGATGATGCTCCCAGCGGAATATATTTGGTGAAATTTACAGTCGGCGATAACTCGATAACCACCCGCACAGTGCTGGTGAGATAGAAAAAAATCGATAAATAGTGTTGTGGAAACATTTTCTTGAAGCAGGGAAAACATTTCTTGAAGTGAAAAAAATGCTCAGGGAAGAACGGAAATGTTGTAGGTTATCTCACCCCCTGCCGAAACTCTCGCATCGGGCATTTATTTGGTGAAGTGCCTGTCCTGATTTGTCGGGATAAAAATATACAATTTGCAAGGAATGTTATTTATAATCCCCTGTCTCCGGCTGTGTCAGAGACATCCCGCCTGGTTGGGGAAACGATACCGACTTGTCAGCAGAGTAGTGGGATAATTCGGACACCTGAAGCATTTATCCCATCGGGAATATAACTAATCGGAACCAGCATCGATGAGAGGACAATCACCGGGCGCGCTATATATATGAGTGAGGATTTGGCACACCAAACCCCTACTAAAAATGGAGATAGTTAGTCAATAATCATAACCGAATAATCTGTTTCACTGCGGTTTGTGGAGATGAAAAATCGCCAGCCATCAACATCAGATTTATGTTTCCTTTTATTTTCCATACATCTGGGGAATTTGCCCATAGGACAGGATTTTCGGTGAACATTTTGATTGCATCGGCGAGATTTATCCTTTGGGATGGCTTGGGATGATTTTTCGCACTCCAGATTCCCGCAGGCGGGTCGATTGGAGTTACATAAGCATCCGAACCGCCCAGAAGTAATATTCCCATATCCAATGCGGTTCTTATGGGATTGGTATATCGCGCTCGCTCACCCAATCTTTTTTTATATAGTCCATTTTCCATACCCCATCTGGTCTCGAATGCCGGTTGAACCGATAGGGTAATTCCTAATTCTCTAACTCGTTCCAATTGCTGAAAAGTAATCAATTCTGCGTGTTCGATTCTCCAGCGATGCAATTTTTCACCACCGGATGCCATTTCTGCACATCGCAGATATTGTTCGATTGCCCTATCACCGATACAATGCATCACCACTGCCAGCCCTTTCTGGTATGCCTTATGAAAAAAATCCAGCAATTCGGTATCATCATAATATAACATTCCCCGAGAATCTGGTTTATCATAGTATGGTTCATTCAATGCTGCGGTATGCGAACCGATGGAACCATCCACTAATAAGCATCCACCGATTTGTTCGAGTCCCAACTCATACACCGACTGGACATCCGTGCTCTCTATGAATATTTCTATCTCCACTGGGAATTGTGATTCGATATTCATCAGGTGTTCTGCCCATCGAATATATGGCACCAGAGCGTGAATTCTCATCGCACCGACATCGAGCGCAGTTTGTATAACTCTCTCTGCCGCTATGGTGAGTTCTGGCAATGGCACCATCCGAAGGAAATAATCTACTACTTTTTCCTGAATAGCACCCGAATATATTCCTTCATCTATGCGCATATCCGGTGGAAGCATTTTTTGAGCGGATTTAGATAACGAACAACTATGTCCATCGGCTCGGCGAAGAAATATTGGGATACCCTGTGCCACAGAATCCAATTCTTCTGAATTAGGCATAGTATCTTCGGGGTCGAAACCCCACATCCACACTACATCACCGATGCGATAGTCATTCAGCGAAAGTCCCACAATCGATTCTAACAATTCAGATTTAGTGTTCACATCGGATAAATCCAGTGCGCCCAGATAAAGTCCGGTCTGGAAGAAATGAATATGGCAATCCGCAAATGGCGGGCAGATAACACTATCATCATAATCCATTATCTCACTACCATCTGGAGCATAATTTTCATTATCCATCGTGATTATATCATCCTTATCTATGAGCATCCTGCGGAAAAACTTTCCATCGTGAAAAATTTTCCCAAAAATTGTTCTCATTTTTTCTCCTTATGATTTCGTATATGAAAAATGGCGCCTGTGGAGTATGCCACACAGGTTCCTATTATAGCGCCGATAATAAAGCCACCCAGGACATCCAGTGGATAATGGACGCCCAGATATATTCTCGAAATTCCCACCATAATCACGATGGGGATTCCCACCCAAAGTGATTTGGGATAGAAAACTGCGATTGCCGAAATAATCGCCGATGAATTTGCAGAATGATTGGATGGGAATGAATACAATCCTGCACAATCGGTGAAAATACGCACTGCGAGACCGAGTTGATGACAGGGTCGAATTCTGCCTATCGCTGGTTTTAATATTTTTGCGCATAATGGGTCTGCAATCGCCACGGCTATCAGCACGCTGAACACTGCTATTCTGCCGGGCTTCCCCCCACACAAGAATAGATATAATAATATGGCGATAATTATCGGTATCCAGCCAGATTCAGCAGAAAACATCGGCATAACCCAATCCAAGAATGAGCATATTAGCTTATGATTGATGAATAAAAATAATTTTTCGTCCCAAATTAGCATAATTGTATTATTATCTAAATTATTTTTATGAATCTACTAAAAAATCCTCGA
>QNEG01000101.1 GCA_003645115.1 bacterium
AAGGGGGACAAGCGATGCCGACTTGTCGGCAGAGCAGGGGGTTACTACATTCCCCCGCAAATCGTAGAGCTCTATTTCCGCTCCCGCAGGCGCGGTGATGGCGACAGACGAATTGAACGGATTAGGGCGTGGTGCGTTCACTCACAAGCGGTTAAAACCGCACGCTGTCCCGCCTGGGCGGGATGTAAAACCCGACTCGAAGTCGGGTTTAGTTTCATTCAGCGAGGCATTTCAATGCCTCGGTTTCTTAAAGCAGATGCTGAACCCTTCAATTCGATTGGAAATTTGTAAGATACAATCGGAAAATGGTTTGAAGCAATTGCCAAGACCGAAGATAAAATTGTTGAGATGTAAGGGCGAATGATCATTCGCCCCAATGTGCGAAATAAGATTTGCAATACCTGAAATTGCTCACTAACGACCCGTTCTATTAACCAACTTTTTCCAACAAGAACCAAATTGTAATAGTATATTCAGAAAATCATTGCGAAATTTATAAATTCCCATCTTTTTGATTGATATAACATAAAATTGGCAAAAAGGAGAAATATGATGAGATTAAGATTTTTCACAGGCACATCGATATTCTTATTGTGTGGATTATTATGGTCGGGACAATTTAAATTATATGGTGGCGAAACCAGAAATTTTAACCGACTGGAATTATTCCGAGGAAAATTTATAATCGATGGTGAAACATATTCTAAAGCTGATATCGGCGAAATAATATTCGCAGAAAAAGTGGCAATATCAGAAGAACAAGTGCCCTCCGAACAATACGATACCGACTCACTGCTCGCTTTGGCTGATTCTCTCGCAATGGTCTATCCAGATGTGCCCGGTATAATAATTTACGACCACGGCGAGATGGTCTTACACTCCGATGGCACCAGAAAATATCGATATCATTTCGCAGGAAAAATTCAGAAAGCATCTCGTCTGGGCTGGGGAACTCGCTCACTTTTCATAAACCAGGGCAGAAGTAATGTTAGAGTCCTGTTTGCTCGCTCGATATTACCCGATGGGAACATACTTTATGCGGATACATCGCAGGCAAAAATTACTCCCGTTTCCGAGGATAGAGTCTCATTCGGATATGGAAGTATATATACATTGCAAATTCCCGGAGTTCAGGAGGGTTCCATAGTGGAATATTTATATGAGACCGAGACATATAATCCATACGATACCGCCATATATTCTCCGAGTTGGTATTTTCAGAATGAGGACCCTGTATATTCCAGTCGAGTGATTATTCGTCTGCCAAAACCAAAAAATCTTTATTATCTGTTCAAAAATCCACCCGAAGTTTTTGGTTCTGTATTATACTTGAGTTCCCCAGAACTCACCGAAAATTGCATCAGGAATGATGATAAATTGGAATTGGAGGGTTTCATTCCCGACCAAATTATATATGCGGATACTACAGTTGGAAGATGGATGGAAAATTCGTTGCAGAAATTAAAACAGGCAGAACCGAAAATAGTGGATGAGGATACTTCCACCGTGTATATCTGGCATTTCAAAAATATGCCGCCTTTGGTTTTCGAACCGAGAATGCCAGATTTCGGCGATGTAGTCCCAAACCTTAATTGCTCAGTATTAAACGATTGGGAATACATATTCGATTGGCTGGGAAATTTCCAGAAAGCGAGAATAAAAATTACACCAGAAATCGAACAGAAAACTATGGAACTAATTGCGGAGGCAAAAACCATAGAAGAAAAAATCGATAGGATTTATCGCTGGGTGCAGAGAAACATTCAATATATATCCATAAAAGGAAGCGTATCATCTGGGCAAACCGGGCACCCCGCCGAGGAAACTTTCCATAATGGATACGGTGATTGCACCGATAAATCTATACTTTTCTGCACTATGCTGAAAGTGATAGGAATAGAAGCTCACCCTGTGATATTGATGACCAATAGCGATGAAACAGTGGATAGGTGCATACCAGACATAAGCGGGAATCACGCCATAACTAAACTATTTATGCCCGATGGCGAGGAGAAATTTCTCGACCCTACCAGCACTACCTATAAATTCCCATATTTCCGAAGCGATGATATCGGAGTATCCTATGTGGATGCTATCGGACGGACTGTGGGACTAATCCCAGAAAATCCTCCCCAACACTACCTGGAACGAATAGCGGTGGATATGCAGATACAACCCAATGGCGATGCTACCGCAGAATTCAAATCTACTCCTATCGGTATGCTGGAGGCTGCTTATCGTGGTTTCTGGGAATGGCAACAACCAGAAAGATATGAAATGATATTCGCTAACTGGATGAATTCTATATTCCCCGAGGCAGATTTAGATTCATTTAAACTAATCGGTATCTCCGATATGGACAGCCAATTGGTAGAGTGGGCAAAAGTTTCTGTGGATTCATTCCCCGCAGAAACAGAGGATATATGGATACTAACTATCCCCGGAATAGAACGCTCTATGCGAGGTTTCAACGAAATAAATTTGACCGAAAGAAAATATGATATCGAATATACCTGCCCATCTACGGATGAATATTCAGTGGAAATCGAATTGCCAAAGGGAGCAAGAGTAATCGAACTCCCTGAAAATGTAGAATTAACCTGCGAACCCTATGCAGACTTTTTTCTTAAATTTAATCAAAAAGGGAACAAGATTTTGGTAAATTCGAGATTTCGCCTGAAAACCAGAATAATCCCGGCTTACCATTTCGAAGTATATAAGAAATTTATTATATCAGCTAAACAGGCTACCGAGAAACGACTTTTTGTTAAAAAACCGAAATAATTCTAAACTTCATAATCTGAATCGAGAAATATAAGTGAGCGATAAAGCAAAAAAATATATTTTCACTACTCTGAAAGCATCAGTTAGTGCCGGTTTGATATTATTCCTGATATACCAGATGGACTTGGCAGAATTCCTGTCTGCATTGAGAAATTTCCCATTATGGGGATTTTTACTGGTGGTGATAATATTTTGCTTAACTATACTTGTTGGCGCACTCCGATGGTCGATTTTCATTCAGCCATTCGGAAAGGTCTCATACATTAAACTAATGGGACTTTATTTCGTAGGATATTTCTTCAATAATTTCCTGCCATCTGGAGTAGGAGGAGATGTAGTGCGAGGATATATAGCCGGAAGAGAATTGAATAATATATCCGCAGGATACTCATCGATAGTAGCAGAAAGAGTGGCAGGAATTCTGGCTACAGTTCTATTGGCACTTCTGGCATTGCCATTTATTCAATATAAATCGCAGATAGCAACGGCGGTGATTGCTCTAAATCTGGGATTATGGCTCGCAATCTTGCTATTCTTTATTCTGCCATCAGAAAACATAATACGGAAATTATTTTCCTGGTTGCCCACCACAATCGGAGAAAAATTATTTAATTTCGTGGAAATGCTGATGGGATATAGAAAACATTTCCCCACTCTGATTATAGGGTTCATATACTCATTATTATATCAATCATCTATAATCTTGACTGTGGTAATCACTGGATATTTTGCGGGAGCAAAATTGCCACTGCAATTTTATTTCGCCACTGTCCCGCTGGTATGGATTATCAGCCTGATTCCAATCTCGCTCAATGCACTCGGTGTTCGGGAAGCCAGTTTTGCATATTTTTTCCAATTATTCGGTTCTTCCAGAAGTGTGGGTTTTTTAGTGTCGATAATATTTTTAGCTTCAGCATTGATTGCAGGTTTGTTCGGCGGAATTATATTTGCATTCTGGAATAGTTCTCGAAAAAAAATCCCAAATGAAACTATGAGTAAAAAGAACTAATTATAATCTTTCGATGCGATAATTTTAATCGAACAAAATAATTTGCTATCGAAATATCATTAGTTAATTTTAAATAATGTAATACCGGGAGGGAAAGATGGCGAATTCACCGAAATATATACGAACCAGTTTAGCTGCGGCGATAACATTGAAAATGCGCCCGGGACTATTCTGGCGTGGTGCAAAATTGCATTGTATAAATTTACTATTGGTATATGACAAACCCTGTGCAGGTAATTGTGCCTATTGCGGACTTCACCGGCAGCGCCGAGAACCTCGACACGCACCAGCAACCACGAAAAATTTCAACCGAACAGATAAAACATTTATCCGAGTAGATTGGCCCATATTCGATACCGACGATGTAATAGCGCGAACCGTAGAATTGGAAAGGGAACAAAATATTCAGCGGGTTTGCATATCTATGCTTACCAGAAAAGAATGTGTAGAACATACAATCGATGTAATCGAGCGGTATCGTCAACGAACCGATATTCCGATTTCTATATTAGCCTCGCCGATGGTAACTACTGGGGAAGATTTGGTCAGATTTCGAGATGCTGGAGCGGATAAAATCGGCGTAGCAGTGGATGCCGCTACTCCACAATTGTTCGAAAAATATCGAGGAAAAAGTCGAGGTGCTCCTCACAAATGGGACAGATATTGGGAATTCTTTCGTCAGGCAGTAAAGGTATTCGGAAAAGACAATGTGGGAAGCCATTTGATAGTCGGATTGGGCGAATCAGAAATGGAAATGGTGAAAATGATTCAGTTGACAAAGCAATTGGGCAGGGAGACACATCTATTTTCATTTTATCCGGAGGAGGGTTCCGATATGGAAAATCATACTCCACCACCGATAGACCGATATCGAAGAGTGCAAATCGCCAGATACTTGATAGATAATTCTATCTCCTCGATGGAAAAGATGAAATTCTGTCCGAATACTGGCAACATAATGGATTTCGGCATTTCTCCTTCCAAATTGGATGAAATAATCGATACTGGATATCCATTTATGACCTCGGGATGCACAGGTAGAGATGGAAAGACAGTCGCCTGCAATCGCCCATTCGGCAATTCTCCGCCTGGTCCAGGATTGCGAAATTATCCATTCGTCCCTTCCGATGAAGATATAAAACTAATTCGTTATCAGTTGGAAACCGGGAACGAATCGTTCGAGGATGAACACGATTCTGCAAAAACCGAGATTCATTCGATTACAAAAGCGAAATAGTGTATACCATTTGTCGATTGTTTTTACTATATCTTTTAGCGATTACTCATCGCGATTGGACAAATTTACATAATCGATTATCCTCCACACATTAGTTAAACATTTTTACTCAGATACTATATTCGTAAAACATAAAATTCACCATATTTACTTGCTTGCCTGATTATATTTATTTTGTTTTCTTTATCTTATGCGAAAAATATTATGGACAGTATTTTCATTTCTAATTTTAGTGTTCGTAGGATGCTCCTCTGCACCCAGATATTTGCCCTCGGGAAAAGTTGTGGAAATACCACGAGAAAAGACACCCGTCAAGGCAAAGATCGGTGCGAAGGAAATCCGTGATACCGGCAGTCTATATGGCACCATAAATTTATATCTGGGAACACCGTATAGATATGGCGGAATCGATGCCGATGGTATGGACTGTTCCGGTTTCGTCCAGACAGTATTTAATGAATCTGTAGGATTGGAATTGCCCAGAACAGTCGCACAACAATGGGATTTTGCCAACCCGATAGACGACGACCAACTCGCATTTGGAGATTTGGTGTTTTTCCGCACCACTAATCGGAAGAAACCATCTCATGTGGGAATATATATCGGCGGAAACAAATTCGCTCACGCTTCCAGTTCACTTGGAGTAACCATCACTTCATTTTCCGACCCATATTGGAAAAAAAGATATGTGGGAGCAAAAAGAATTATAAATCGATGAGCATATTAATTCTGTGGTGAGTGTGGCAACATTTTCTCCAGTTCATTCAATGCCTCCTGTGCCAGTTCGAAATCCGGCTGGATTTCCAGTGTGCGATGTAGATATTCCACAGCGCCATCATAATCCCCCAATCTCGCCTTTACCGATGCCAGATTGAAATATAGTTCAGGAATTTTCAGACCTAAATTATCAGCTTTGATAAATTTCTTTTCTGCGTTTATAAGATTATTTCTCGCCAACTCGATAGCACCTAATGCAAACCAACTTGGTGCAAATATGGAATCCATAGCTATGGAGAGATTGTAATATTGAATCGCTCTGTCGGGATTTGCGCTAACCATCTTTATTTGTCCGAGATTATAATATGCCCGAGATTTGATACCGGCAGGAGTGGCACCGACATCGGCTTGTTCACTGTATATTGTCCCGATATCATATTCCTGAATGAATTCGAT
>QNEG01000102.1 GCA_003645115.1 bacterium
AATTCGAATTTCATTCCATCGCTTGCGATTATCACATTGGGAGCAAAATTTTCTTTTTCGCGCTCCGGCGGAATATGAGTCATTATTGTCTTGCCGATTTGTTTTTCCTTCAACCAGGGAACGAAGTCGTTTATTTTAAAATGCATTCCCTCTATCAATAACCAATCGATTTGCCTGCTAAATAATGGTTCCAGGTCGGATAATTTTCCGATATCACTGGAATATACACCTCGCTTGCTCTGGCAGGATATTTCCAGCGAAAAACACTCCATTTTAGAATACGGATGCCTGAATTTATCTTGTTCGTATCCATTCAGATGCGAATTCATAAATGGAGTAATCTCGCAAATTCCCAAATCCATATTTTTGCGATGATGCAATTGTTCCCAGATTATTTGGAAACCGATTCTTTCGTGCCACATATAGCTCATCTCCAGTATTTTCGGGAATAATTTTATCCCCTCGGATGGTAAAATCACTCGCAAAGGTCGTTTCCGCTTCAGCAGATGAAACATTTGGATTAAGAACGGGAATCCACACCAGTGGTCGGAATGAAGATGAGTTATAACTATTGTTCCAATCATATTGGGTTCGAGATTGGCTGATTTTATTCCACCGGCACAACCATCACCACAATCCAAAAGGATGGATTCATTTTCACTTTCCAGCCAATACGATGAACCTCGCTTATGAGGAACCGGTATTCCTGAACCACTGCCGATTACCACTAATTTCACTGTAAACCCCCTTCCGTTATTTTTATTCTCTCTCCTTGAAGTATTCATCGACCTTTTTCATCATTTCATCGGCGATTGTCCGTTGGAATGGCAAAACTTTTGCATCAGCGATAGCCGACAGGACAATCTCTGCACAATCCACGATTTCCATCAGTGCTCGATTAGAGACTTGCCAATAATCATCGTAAGGCGAATGTCCACGAGAATTTATTCCAGCGCGAGCTATAGATACCGATGGAACACCGAACCTTGCGAATGGCATTCCATCACTGGAATATATGTCCGATTCAACCTGTGCAGGGCAGTTTTTAGATTTTAATATACCACCGATGAAATGCTCCAGATTATCTGTTCCCAGTGTCCGCAACATCACTGGAGCTATTGGATTCCCGCCCACATCGAGATTTATCAAAAAATCTACATTCCGTAATTCGTGGATATGGTTTCTGACAAATGCCTTACTGCCCAGCAATCCCATTTCTTCAGCTCCGCAGAACAAAAATCTTATATTCCGATAAAATTTATTTCCCGCCAATTTTTTTGCCAATTGCAGAAGTTCCACCGTTCCAGCGGCATTATCCTGCGCCCCTGGCGAGGATGGAGTGCTATCATAATGTGCGGTTATAATTATTGTGCGCTCACTTTCCCCAGCTAATTCTGCAATCACATTTTGAGAATTCCCATCGAATCTTTTATGCTCGGTTTTAATATGCACACGACGAACATTTTCATTTATCAAACCAATTGCATACTTATATCCAAGAGTGGCTAAAGGAATTTTCTCGCCGAAATCTCGAGCAACTTCCTGCCCCAGCGTTCGATACGCTCGGATGCGAATATCATCCACTACTATTATGCCCGCTGAGGCGTTCGATTCCACCAGCAAACTAACCCACTTTCGTCGAGGTGGATGAGGCATAAGCACTATTTTATTTTTTAGCTCATCCTTTTCCGCCCATTCCGGTTCGGGAATATTCAAGAGAATAATTTCTTTTGCCATATCGCAATCAGCAGAAAGCCCCACCGGATTTATGGGAATTTCCGACAATGATGTATCCAATGGCTTCAGCGAACCCCGACCAGGAATGTAAGTATATATATCGAATTTCTCGATTTGGGGAGAATATCCAAATTCGGTAAGCCATTCGGTTATCATCCGGCTCGCTTTGGTTTCACTATCACTTCCACCCATTCGTGGGAAGCTAAGTTCTTTTAGATATTCCAGTGGTCTCATAAACCTCCTGACATTAAAATAATATTTGCATATTTTAATAATAACAATTACCATTAAAAATAATAGGATAAAATGCTCTATCTATGAAAACAATCGATAAAATATCGGATATGCAATCGATGGTGAGGCAACTACGCAGGAATGGCGATATTATCGGGCTGGTTCCCACTATGGGATATCTTCACCAAGGACACATTTCCTTAATCCGGATAGCTCGAAAAAAATGCGATACTCTGGTAGTGTCGATATTCGTCAATCCTACTCAATTTTGTCCAGGGGAAGATTTCGATAAATATCCACGGGATATGAAACGAGACCAAAAAATATGTAGCGACGAGGGAGTGGATATTATTTTCGCACCATCCACTCAGGAGATGTATCCTGATAAATCGGGATATTCTGCTTATGTGGATATGGCGGGTGATATCACCGATGTCCTATGTGGGAAATATCGTCCGGGACATTTTCGTGGAGTTATGACTATAGTAGCAAAATTGTTCAATATAATTCAACCAGATGTTGCGGTATTCGGACAAAAAGATGGACAACAAGCAGTGATTATCAAAAAGATGGTGATGGATTTGAATTTTCCCATCGATATAATAATCGGTCCTACCATTCGCGAAAGTGATGGATTGGCACTATCATCGAGGAATAAATATCTTACTGCCGAGCAACGAAAACAAGCTCCTGCAATATACAAATCGCTGATGTTGGCGAAAAATATGATACAAAATGGCGAACGAGATGCCAAAAAAATAATTCAAAATATGTCGGAATTCATCATAAACTCCGGTGATTTCAAAATCCAATATATCGATATAGTAGATATGAATACTCTCCAATCGCTGGAACACATCGAGGGAGAAATAATGATTGCTCTGGCGGTCTTTTTAGGAGAAACAAGATTAATAGACAATATTATACTACGAATATAAATTTGGAGGGGGGTATGAAAAAATTTATTGGATTTATTCTTATTATAATCACATTCTGCTTCGCATCCTGGACAAGTTTTCATTATGATGCCCAAAATACCGGCAGAACACCTTATTCCCCGCCACCTTGTGATTCTACTTATATCGATATTTTATGGTCTGTATATCTGGGTGGAGTAATTCAATCTTCGCCATCGCAAAGTCTCTCCGGCGATACTATATATATCGCCAGCAATGATGATACACTTTATGCTGTTTACCGTGATGGAACTGTCCTGTGGAAATTCGCTCTAACCGGAGACGCTTATTATTCCTCGCCAGCGATAGACAGCGCAGGAAATATTTATATCGGTTGCAATTCGGATGATTGGGGATACATTTACTCTATTGCTCCTGATGGTAGTTACCGCTGGTCAGAGTATTGCTCTCCCGAAATTCCCAGTTTTACATATCATTCACCTAAAATAAATTATGTTAATGGGCGAGTATATATTACCGGCAACGATACTGTTTCTCCTCCAGAGATGGGATGGTTAACCTGGATCTATTTAGATTCATCAGATAGACGATCAAATGGATTGATACTCGAAAATGCTTGGTTGTATACTGCACCAGCTATCGATGAAAACAATTATATATTTGCACTCCATAGCACTCCAGGTGGACTGACTTGCTATGATTCATCATACCTAATTAATGAAGTATGGACGCATACTGTGCCGATATCTGGAGAGATAGATTTTCAATCCTCCCCAGCGATAGATACGGCTCGAAATAGAATTTACTATGGCGGACAAAACTATGGTTCAAATCCTAATTGCCAACGACTTTTCGCTGTGGATTATACTTATAGCAGTCATACCGATGCTTGGAACTTTCATATGGGTGCGCCTGTGCAATGGTGCACACCAGCTATTAGAAACGATGGCTCCATTATTCTCGGCGCAAATAATGGAATAATAAGAGCATTTTCTCCCGATGGAACAGAACTGTGGAATTATACTTGTGGTGGTGCTATTGTTTCCTCGCCCGCTGTGGATAATGCTGGAAATGTATATGTGGGTTGTAATGATGGATATCTATATGGTTTCTGGGTGGATGGTTCACTTCGATTTAAGATTATGCTGGATGGCGCTTCGATCCGTTCATCTCCTGCAATATCCGAGGATAATAGAATTTATGTGGGAACTAATGGTGGATATCTACATTGCATCCAAATTGGTCCCTGTGATTTCTGTTATGTATATGCAATGGCGGATACTACAGTTTGTGATAATGATACATTCGATTTCTTTGCTTCGGTGGATCCAGGAACTTCAGGTCCGCCCATATACTGGACTGTAGATTTCGATGATGGCACTCCGATTATCGAGGATTCACTGCTCGGTTCGCCCTGGGAAATAAATGTCGAACACTATTATTCCACACCGGGAACATTTTATGTAACAGTGAATATAGAGCATCCGGCTTCTCTGGGGTCCACATTGGTGATAGATAGTTCATTTCCCTCACCCACATCCGATCCGGGAGACCTGGCATTCGATGGTGAACATCTATGGTTATCCGCTCACACCAGTTCCTACGACACCATATATGAACTGACCACCACTGGAGCGGTAATAAAGACTATTCCACCGCCAGCCACATTACCATACGGTCTAACATTCGACGGTCACGATTTATGGGTTTCCACCACATCGCTCGGTTATAATATATATTTAATCGATACTATTTCTGGAGCGATAGTATATGGTCCACTTTCATCTCACGGTTCCGATGCCTCTTTCGGATTAGGTTGGGAGGGAGTCGATAGGCTCTGGGAAATAACATCAGGCAGTGCCGGGCACGACTCCGCTTATGTTACCAATATCACCGATTGGGCTAATCCACTGGGAGGATTTTTGTTACCTCGTGCATTCCAGGAGGGATGTGCATACGATTCCGTGCATAATGTCCTGTGGGTATGTAGCTGGGATGCATCGACACCATATATTTATGGACTCGACCCTATATCCGGAGCAGTGGAATATACTTTTCCTACGCCCAGCACATTACCGCAGGGGCTAGCATTCGATGGCACTTGTCTGTGGCATTCGGATAAGGAAACCGATATGATATATAGACTTTGTTTCGAATCCAGCATCGAGGGATGTTCCAGCGCAGATACCACTATGATAATAGTGGAGGATTGTGTCGATGAAGGACTAATAGTTTATCCTCGATGGGTTGAACCGTGTAGTTGGTTCAGTTTCTGGGTGCGGAATGATCATCCCACAGAGATAGCGGAATCCACTTGGGTGGCAATCTCCCCGATAGGTGGTGAAAGATGCCTTTTATATATCGAATGTGATACTTTGTCTTACGATTGCCTTGCGGATACTGCCGCATTCGTGTATGGCACAGATATAGCTTCAGGTGATTCCAGCTATGTTACATTTTTCTTCTGCCCCAATCCTGATTCGTGTGCGGAGGGAGATAGCATCTGCTTCAGGGCGGAAGCTTTTACATCGAATCCATCGGTGCCAACCGATGTAGATACATTATGCTTCCAACTCGATGATTGCGATAGTTGTTGGCAAATCGACGACTATTGTATGATTTTTCACGACCCAGACGATTGGGTAGTGGTTCCCTGTGATTCACCGGTATGCTTTTTGTGGAGTGAATGCTGCTGGCAACAACATTGCTGGGGAGATACTATATTCCGATTCTTCGACCTGTATGTAGATGATTCCATAATAGCTGAAAGCCTTTACTGTTGTCCAGAATGGATATGTGATTCCTTTATCAATATCCCATTCGATGAACCGCCACTATGTCCATATTATCCCGAACCCGGCGATACGCATACATTTTATTTAATAGGATACAGCGATTGTGATAGCAATTACAGTGATACACTTCACATTATCGCTGAACCTTGTTGCGCTCCCGCAATTACCTGGCTCGAATGCCCGTTTCCCTGCTGGAAATACTCTTCCTGTTCACAACAGGCTATCCTGTTCGGTATAATGGACACCGCAGGATTGAGAATAGATACTATGAGAACATATTTCACCGAGATAGTTTTCCATTCTGATGGTGAGGTGGATACTTATTATATTCACGAACCTAACCCCGAACTTTTATTCACAGGAAATATTGTCACATTGGATTCATTGATAGCACAAATAACGGGCAATTGGGAAGATGGAGACAGCGTGGTATTCCAACTGGATAGTATATTTTCGGTAGATTCCTGTCTTATTTACCCGCCGTAATAAATATTATAAT
>QNEG01000103.1 GCA_003645115.1 bacterium
ATTTGCGGGGGAATGTAGTTGCGACCCCCTTCGGCGCTGACGCGCCTCTGTCCCCCTTATCAAGGGGGACAAACGAGCAGAGCGTGAGCGGAGCGAGTAGGGGGTTCATCTGGACACCGAACAAAACCATCCCATTGGGAATATATTTTGTGAGAGCGAGGAATCGGTCGCCGAGCCTGTCGAGGCGCCGGTCGTTTCGACAAGCTCAATGTCAGAAGCGGAACATTTTCACAAACTATTCTCCCGCTGGTCGAGACCGCTCAAAATTAAAGTCGAATGATAAAAAAATGATTGCGCGATGATAGAAAAATGGCTAATATTATATTGTAATAAAAATAAGGGGGAATGTAGTTGCGACCCCCTTCGGCGCTGACGCGCCTCTGTCCCCCTTAATAAGGGGGACAACGATGCCGACTTGTCGGCAGAGTAGGGGGATAATCTGGACACCCGACAAATCTATCCCATCGGGGATATATCTGATGAAGTGCCTGTCCCGCAATGGCGGGACAAGAACTGAAGACGGCTCGACTGCAACCAAACGAATATTATATTTGAAATAGAAACCGCATCCTTCAGGTTACGGACAACATCCTTCAGGTTGGGAAATCATAGAAGAACGCAGATGGAAAAATAGTAGGGGCGTCCCCCTGTGGTCGCCCTGTTGGATATGTTAATATGCCATTTCGAGGAACGAAGAGACGAAAAATCTTTATCTGTGTGTATCTGCGGATATCTGCTGTTCCCATTTGTTAGTTGATTGAACAAAACATCGATTAACCATAGATGAACACAGAAAAAAATTTGTTTTAGCCTATGCCGAATACCTAATAAAAAAATCCACACAAAAAAACTTGAGAATTGTCCGAAAATACATTTTATTGCCACTATATTGTCGGATTATTTTTTCGAGGGAGCGAAAATGCTTTGGATTTCAGTGGGATTGGGACTGGTAATCAGTCTTCTTTTCGCCGAATGGCTGGGATTGACCGCAGGCGGGCTGGTAGTCCCAGGTTATATCGCTCTGTTTTGGGATAAACCACTTCAGATTGTGGGAACATTGCTGGCAGCATTTATCGCCCTCATTTTACTTAAAATTATTTCCACTAAAACTTTTGTATATGGCAGAAGAAGACTGGTATTGACTATACTTCTGGGATTCATTTTCGGCTCACTGTTGCGATTTATCGGTCAGAAAACTATTCCACCACATCTTTTGAGTTTCGACCCCATCGGATATGTAATCCCCGGACTGCTGGCATACTGGATGGAAAAACAGGGAATAATCGAGACTATTACCGGTTTAATTATCGCCAGTGTTATAGTTAGAATGGCGATAATTTTAATAAATGGCGGAATGCCAATAGATATTACCTGGTTTTGATAGAACTAATATGAATGAAAATCAACCGTTAACCATAGAAATAATATGTTCTGGAAAACATCGAAAGTAACTCGAAGCGCACTGTTTATTCTCGCATTAATTGGAATCGGTGCCATAACTATAGTGGAATTTACACTGCATAAGGTTAAACAACCGTGGTTCGAGAGCAAGCTTGCTGCTACTAAACTAACCCAGCAAGCGCATCGCGCTATTTACAGTGCGGTATCGGATAAGAAAATAGTGGTGGATAAAATCACCGACCCAAATGAAACTGGACTAATCGGTGAACAATTCACTCTAATCACTACCGACCAGGGGGATTTGGAATCCAAGCTGACTTCCACCAATCCCAATTGGGCGGGAGTAATAGTTCATTTATTGAAACGAGCTGGAGTGGAAAAAGGCGATTATGTGGCTGTCGCATGGACTGGTTCTATGCCCGCTATGAATATGGCGGTGCTTGCTGCAATCGAGACAATCGGAGCAATCCCGGTGATAATCACTTCCATCGGAGCATCTATGTGGGGCGCTAATAATCCCGATTTCTCATGGCTGGATATGGAGAAATTGCTGTTCGATAAAGGAATTTTCCACTATCGTAGTGTAGCAGCATCCATAGGTGGCAGAAGTGATCGTGGAGCAAATATTTCGCCGGAGGGTAGAAAACTCTGCAGAGAAATCGCTAAAAGGAACAATATTCCTTTAATCGAGGAGGAAACACTGGATGAATCCATCCAAACACGAATGGAGATATACCAAAAACACATACCATCGGGAAGAAAATATTCTGCCTATTTAAATGTAGGAGGCGGAATAGCCTCGGTGGGTTCTGCTCACAATGTCAGAGGGATAAAACCGGGACTTACCAAAAATTTTCCCTTACAAAATTATCCCATTCGTGGCGCAATGATACGATTTGGACTGGAAGGAATTCCGATAATAGACATAACTTTGGTTAAGAAACTGGCGCAAAAGTATGGATTACCGATGGCGCCTCATCCAATCCCAGAACCACCAGCGGGAGAAGTCTTTTTCAATGAGCAATATCGAACCGAGTTTGTCCTGCTGATATTCATATTATATTCATTACTCACTTTTATAGTGATACGAATAGATGTAGTGGAATATTTCAAGCGCAGACGAAAAAAAACAGACACTAATTAAATCTATTCACTCTTATCTGCCAATGGAATATAAGTATAGACAATTCTTTTAATCGAAGCAGGAGATAGTTCGCCCTCGGTGAGTCTGGATATTTCCTCAAAGCACTTTTTTGCAGTGAAACCCTGTTGCCTCAATTGCCTGTATAATTTCTGTATTTTTCGATTTCGCTTGTCGAGATATTGTTTTCTCGTCTTCATCGAGCCACTCCTTTGCTAATATTTTCATAATTTTTGCCATCGCACCGATTTGTAATCCTTGCTTTTTTCGAGCAAATTTTTTCAGTTGTGGTGATTGAAGTCCTATCTGCGACCATCGGTCAGGATAAATCGAAATCAATACCACCTCTCCACTGATGACTTTGTTATACAATTGTTCTACTTTTTCCGGTGGCAAATCCTGAATTTCCATCACACTAACCCGCTCTCTTTTATCTTCATCTAATTTCATAAAACATCTCCTTTCATTTGACATTTTTTGTGGATTGTTTATTTTAATTCTGCGAATTAGTTCAACACTGGAGGAATTATGTTAGAGAACTTAATAGGCACCAGGATTCTGATAACCATAAGTAATCCCGAGATGCAAGACAGAGAACTTCGTCCACGTGTAGAAATATTACAGGGCGAATCGATTACTATTGCAGCGCGAGTAGTAGAAACCGATGAGTTAGGTATATGGATAGAACATTCCGATTATCCATTTCCAGACCCGGTTACCAATAAATTCTCCAAGCAGAAATCCTATATACTAATCAGATACGAATTCATAACCTCGATAGCATTTTTCCCTGAATTACCGACGGCTACGGCTGAGGAAGAACATCGCATTGGCTTTGTCGAGGATTATAGAGAATGATGTGAAAGAGCACGAGTAACACAGTGTTACATTCGATATAAATATAAATGATAATTTTAATGGCACAAGGCAAAAATATAACAATATGATACATCTATTATTATGAATATAAATCAACAATTAGGGCGAAACATACGATTCCTACGTAAGGCTATTGGTATAAAGGCACGGGGAAATCCATTTTCACAGCAGGAATTAGCAGATATGATGAATGTGTCAAGGAAAACTATGGTATTCTGGGAAAGTGGACATATCCCATCGGCAAAAAAACTGGCTGGTTTGTGTCAGTTATTCTCTCAAAGACTTTCGTTGGAGGAACCACTTACTCCCGATGACTTACTGAACAAGGATATTCAGGAGTATTTTATTATCATTGCCGAGCGAAATGAAGTAAAGCGTGTGAAACCCGAGCATAAGAAGGTATTGGAGAATATATTCGTGCGTGCTTCGGACTTGGACCCCGATGACCTGCAAAAAATATTAAAACTGGTAGAACAACTTTCCGATTAGTAAATACCTGATTAATAGCTTCCGCAGATTCACCCAGATAAAGTTTTCTCCCCTATTCGTTCTTCGAAATGAAAGTAAATTGTGTGTTTTAGTGCGAAGAAAATGGGTGTCTCCACCGGTGGGGACGCCCTTACGATGAATATTTTTTCAGTTGTATCTATTTGTGGTATTTTTCTAATAATCAACAACTGACATAGCGGCGGAGGCTGCACCGATTACTCCAGCTTTTTGATAAAATTTCGCTCGCACTATGTTTACATTTTCTGCTATATGTTTCATAGCTTGTTTTTTCGCTACTTTTTCAGCTGGTTCTATCAATGGTTTACCCCATTTAGAAATTCCACCACCGATTACTATTCTCTGCGGATTGAAAATATTTATTAAATCTGCTAAAAAGATGCCTAGAAATCGAGAGACCTTATCCAAAATCTTGCAACTCGCTGGGTCTCCCATATTGCTGGCTTCCTGGATAGTTTTTGGAGTGAGCAATTCGAACTCTCCGCCTATCATTTCCCATAATATAGAACCTTTGTCCTTCTGCAATATCTCCCATGCGATACGAACAATTCCCTGATGCGATAGGAATGACTCGGCGCAACCTCGCCTTCCGCAACCGCATCGTGGTCCATCGGGTTGGAGCACTATGTGTCCCAACTCTCCAGCAAAACCATTCCTGCCGTGGAATATTTCGCCATCGATTATTATAGCGCCACCGACTCCAGTGCCCAGAGTAATCATAATCATCGGGTCTTGTTGAGCACCATTGCCGAATTTATATTCCGCCAGTCCCGCAAAATTAGCATCATTACCTACTATAATATTTTGTGCTGGGAAATGGAAAAATTCTGATAACAATCTCCCCAAATCGACTTTTCCCCAGTGGTTTAAATTAGGCGGGCTGAACACCACACCTTTATAATCGACTGGACCGGGGATTCCCACACCGATTGCCTTCACATTTTCCAGTGGTTCCTCGAAAAAATCGAGAATTTCACTTATTGAGGCAATTTCAGCCTGCACTCCACCAGTTTTGGGAGTATCAGTTTCCGCAAATGCTAAAATATTACCATCTCTGTCCAATAATCCTGCTTTGGTATATGTCCCGCCGATATCTATCCCTAAAAACATATTCAATTATTTCGCCTCCAGAAATGGATTATTACATTTACAGTATTTTTATCGAATGGATTGCCATCGTGAATATCTATTTCCGATGATGGAGAAAGTTCCACATTTATATTGTTCTTCTCGAACCATGAACCCAATTTATCTTTGTTAGTATCGGTGATAAAACATACCTGTGTCGCCAGAATGTCCCATACCATTTCAGCTTCAGATTGTGTCGAGGAATCATCCATCGTGCTGGCAGTAATGGTAATTTTACTTTCATCGGCGATTTGGGAAATACAATATATAGCGGTGGCTACTCGCCACATTCCATATCCGGTGAAATCTATATACTCCAAAAAATTTGGTTTCCATATTTCAAATTTCCATAGACCATCGAAAGAATCTGCCATTTCTATTTCCAAATCGGGCGAATTAACACTAATCCCGAGCTTTGGGAAATGGAAATCCAACTTGAATTGTTGCGGTAATATGGTTAATTCATTCATATCGATATTCATAGACTCGGATTTTATTTCAATCATTGTGGCTTGAAAAACATTATCGAAAATAGAAGTGCCAAAAAAACGATTTGGGACCGGTTGAACTCCATCCACCGAACAGGAAACTGGACATCTAATCGATGGTTTATTCCATAATATCGAATCCACTCCAGCTGAATTTATTACTGGGAGTAAAATCAATTTTCCGGATGGATTTTCATCCTTTGCAAATGGATTGACGAATACACCTATTCTATTATTAAATCTCTCGCCCAACCGTTCTATAATTTTCTTTTTCAAAAATCCCAGCCATTTATAGCCATCTCTATTTGGAGGTAATCCATTTCCTATTATTATCGCATTCACTTGTGGGTTATGAGTGAAAATCTTTTCCAATTGTGGTCTAATATCCTTAATCACATTCTTGTATGATGCTCGCCAATATGGGACTCTCTCTCGTGGATAGAACTTTCGTTCTTTAAAATCACGAAATTTTATTTCAATCTCCACGCGTGGGTCATATATAGTAGTAGAATCGAAAAAGGTATCCTCAAAATTATAACCCTTTGCAACAATTACTCTATCTCCGACAGCTGGGAATTTTAATACGATGGTGCGAAAAAGAGCTCGAGCGCGTTTTTGCGCTAATTCCATTC
>QNEG01000104.1 GCA_003645115.1 bacterium
GCCTGTAATTATCGCCACCAGAAATGTCCAGAATTTTTTCCCTTTATCAAATTTCATCGGTTCATCCATTTAATTACCGAACGAAAAATTTCTCTACCATCCTCCGAACCCAAAATTTTATCACTCGCCCGCTCGGGATGCGGCATCATTCCCAATACATTTCCAGCATCGTTTACTATTCCAGCAATATTATTCACACTGCCATTGGGATTGTATTTTTCGTCGATATCTCCATCCAGACTACAATATCTGAATACAACCTGATTATTACTTTCAATATGGCTGATTGTATCGTCGTCGGCAAAATAATTTCCCTCGAAATGTGCGATAGGAATTTTCAATACAGTATGGGGATTCAATCGTCCGGTGAATGGCAAATCGATATTTTCTACACGAATATTCACCCAATCACAGATGAATCTGAGTGAGCGATTAGGCAACATAGCACCTGGCAATAGTCCCGCCTCCAGGAGAATTTGAAATCCATTACAAATTCCCATAATTAGTCCACCCTGGCTGGAGAATTCACTAACTGCCTCCATAATTGGGGAGAATCTGGCAAATGCTCCAGTCCTCAAATAATCGCCGTATGAAAATCCACCTGGCAGGACTACCATATCCATCCCCACTAATTGTGAGTTGCAATC
Organism: bacterium; assembly: GCA_003645115.1. GTDB lineage: Bacteria > UBP14 > UBA6098 > B30-G16 > B30-G16 > B30-G16. The sequence goes on from QNEG01000104.1 coordinate 648, forward strand.
CTGATGCCACAGATATGAAACCTCGACTTCCTCGATAGAATCCAATGCCCAATATGTATCTCTATCACAATTCGAGCCTGGGAAAATTATCACACCCACTCTCATTTTATCAACACTCCATTTAAATTTAAGCCAAATTAAGTAAAAATTATCTTAAGTCAAGGATTTTATTGGATATTTTTCATCACAGAATTAATTTTGTTCGACTACAGTATTGGACGCATTCTCCAGCACTTTTCACGAAGTCTTCTTATATCTGCGCGATACTGATTTCCGATTACTTCTCCTAATTCTATTGGGTCGAGTGAATATTCATCGATACCGGCAAAACCCGACTCGGGAAATGAATCTATACATATACCGAAATGGATTTTCACCGAGACCAGAGTAGGTGCTACTGCGGTTAGTGTTAGTCTTTTATCTTCATCGTAAAGGTCATCACCCCATCGAAGAACCTTTTGTGCGCTACCGATACGATGGACTAATTTTTCCTCGGCAATAGATACCAGAATATTCTGGCGAAGTATTCCTGTCTCCAGATTATCATTGAAATGCTCTATTACGAAATGTAGCAAATCGCCCTTGGGGAATACAGTTCCTCGTTTATATTCTTTCAGGTCGATACATTCTTGTGGAGTGACATTCATAGGACCTCTGAAAATCACCATAGAATCGCCCCACAAATCGAATTCCTTCAATGCCCAATGTGGTCGCATCGCCTGTATAGTCATCTCCATCGCATCTGGCACTAATAAGTAATCCATTCGATATCCTTCAGCCATAAATAAACCTCCATAATTAAGTGCCGACAGCCTTGCGAACAGCCGACGATTTATCTGTTTTTAATTTTTCCAGTAGAGTATTTAATCGGTTAGATTCCGGGAGTTGCTTTAATGCCCAGACTGCGGTCGCTCTCACCTGATCGGGCTTAGTTTTCAGCATAGTCCAGGGTTTATGTATCTGCGCAGCATCAATAAGTGCATCTTCACTTTCTGGCGATTTCAATATCCCCAATGCTCGACATACTTGAACCTGCAACGGTATTTTTTGCTCCTGTTCCCAGAATTTAACCGGTCGGATAATCTCTACTAAATTCGGGATAGCTTCTTTTATATTTCTTTCTGTAATCAGCGTAAGGACCTCCAATTTCATTTTCCCCGATGCTCTCTCGAACAAATCTATAACAATAGGATTCACTGCTTTGGATGGTATTCGTCGTAACAGTGCAAAACATTTCCTAACCGCTCCGGGTGAACCAACTAATATTATTTCTTTCAATTTGGGCAATAAATTCGGATTTTCCAAGAACAAATCCGCCACATCTATAAAATTTTTCAATGACTGTTCCGACATACCGGGGTGGATTTTTTTCAGCAACATATCTACAGCCTGGGTTCCCATTTTGACTACCACAGCCGCTGCTAATTTGCTAACTTTTATTGAAGTATCCGAGCATATCACCTCTAATGCGACAGGAACTACTTTATCTGCATCCTGTTTTATCAACCAAGCAGCAGCTTTAGCTCGAGTTATAGTGTCTGGAGATGTTAAATCCTTAAATGCTAATGAAATATCCACTTCGCTTTCTCTAACCAATTCCACATCGGGCAGGACATCTTTATATCTTTCCTCTGATGATGATGGTTTCTGCTGTTCTTTGGGTGCAGTTTCTTGTGGTTGCAAAACTTTTGTTCCGGGAACACCAGTAGATTTCTCCAATAAATCTATCAATCGCTGCATAGTAGAATTATCCACTTTGCCAGATTTGAGCGCTTGTATCAATTCCTGTTTGTCCTGTTTGAATTCATCCACCAATTTTTTAATTTTTTCTACCTGTTGTTCGCCGAGCATTTGAGCAGATTTTTCATCCTGTGTCGAACTGGCATCACCGGACTCGCTCTCACCGATAGTTTGTGCTACCAATTCTCTTTCCTGAAGCGAGATATTATGTTCTCCCACTGCCACAAAAATTTTCCTATCTGGCAATATATGTTCGAAATTTTTCTCCTCCACAATTTTATCCCATCGAGTGGCGACTTCCTCCGGTTTCATTGTAAATAATTCCAGGAAATCTACTATTTCATCGAAAGTCACTCCTCTGATGAAAAGCAATCCCTGAAGTCCATAAGAACTCAATTGTGAATACATTTCTTGAGTCAACTTTGGGTCGGTTTTATTTGGCGGTGGCGGTTGACCATTAAACACCATTGTCTCCGATGTAAATGAAATCGAAAGAGCTTCAGTTTTTTGTCCAAGGAAACCATCCAGATATTCCTTGAATTTCTCTATCGACTTTTTCACATTCTCGTTTTCTCTCGGGTATAGTCGAAGATTTTGCATCGCTACTTTAAATGCTCTCGCTGTCTCCACTGCATTGGCGAGATCCGCATCCTCCAACGGAGATTCCTTCGCCATAGATGATGTGATAATTCTTTTCTGAAGGATTTTACGAGTGCCCTCGGAAATCAACACATTTTCCATCTGTTTTTTAAATGATGAGAACAATCTGGAAGCTTTATCTAATTGTCCGGCGCTCTGGTAATGATATGCGAGTCTTCCTACTACTCTTTCCAGTGCACCACCGCTATGTTTCTTTTCTATTTCTGCTGCCAGTGCGTGATATTTTTCCTTCTCTTCTTCGCTCAAGAGAGAATAGAACACCGACCTATCCAGCCGATGAGCAAAAATATACTCCTCGGGATTTGGGGTCTCCTCGATTAATAATGCTCGTTTTGCATTTCCCAGTATATCCATCACCTGTTGGAATTTCAGTCCGCTTAGTTCGCTGAGTTGATGAGGATTTATCTGCTCGCCCAGTATCGAAGCGAGTTTTAATACATTTATCGATTCTTCATCCATATTCATCAATCTTTCGGTGAGTAAATCATCCATATTAGTGGGAATATCTTTCGTCTCGATATTTGCCAAATTCCACTTGTCGCCTTCTGTTTGAATCTTATTATTCTGCAAAAGGAATGACAGTGTTTCTACTACAAATAATGGATTTCCACCCGAATTGTGAAGCAATCTATCTTCTAATTCTTCTTTTAATTGTGCACCATCGAAAACTTTTGCAATAAATTGTCTTATATGTTCTCTTTTCAGTGGTTTCAGGTTAAATTTTTTCAATTCACCATTATCAGATACCTTTCTCATAGAACTCAACAGGCTCAATATTTTTTCATCTTCTTCGGCAGAGTCCTTTACATTTATTGTAGCGAGAAAGAGTATTTCCGCACTTTCTTCATCGGCGAACATCGCATCGAAAAGTTGTAAAGATGCTTTATCTATTTGGTCGGCATCGTCCAGTAATATGGCACCTTTACCGCTCTCTCGTAAAATCATCAGAACCCTCATCAATGCCTTAAATAATTCCACATTATCCGGTTCCATATCCACACCGATATCCTCGGGAAATTCTTTATTATCCCAGGCATAAATACGGGGTTTTAATACTCGCTTGAATTCATCCTCGAGTTCTTTGAACACCTTATCAGATATTGCGGTATTCTTTTCGAAGAAGCTACTCAATGCGCTGAATGCTATTCCATATGGTTCCACCTGCCAAAACGGATAACCCTTACAGTGAAGGCAAAATGCGAGATTTTTTTCCACGATTTTCTGCGCATATTTAATCAATCTGGTTTTTCCAGTGCCATCCTTTCCTAAAATTATGGGGAATATTCTATTATCGCCGTGGTGGGAAAAATGATTCTCGATAAATTTTAGTATTTCATCTCTACCGACTATATATGGACTCGCCAGCACAGAATCCAATTTCTCTGGTGTCAATAACTTTCCGGAATCGGGATAAATACAAACTCTTCCTTTTCCCTGATGTTTTGCGATGTAGAGTGCTTCATCGGCTTTCTCGAATAATGTATCCACATTTTCGCCATCGCCTGGGAATAATGATACACCGATACTGCATTGAAGTTTAAGTTGTTCGTTTCCTGCATTGAATGGAGTGTTCCGCAGCTTTTCCTCCACCACTTCTCCGAGTTGTTTAGCTTTATTCTTATCGATACCCAATGATATAACCATAAATTCATCGCCTGCATATCTGATAGGTATTCCGCCTTTTTTAAAAGTATTCACCAAAATTTTTGCGAAATGGACCAATGCGCTATCGCCTGTCTGATGTCCATAGGTGTCATTGATTCCCTTGAAATTATCCATATCGAACATAAAGAACGCCACTGTCAAATCTCGCTGTTGGGCTTGAGCAAGATATTTGGGAATCTGCTCCTTAAGATATCGCCGATTATACAAATGTGTCAGTTCATCGGTATAAAGTAGCTTTAATAATTCCTTATGTGCATCGGATTGTGTCATAATAATAATATATTATCCGTCTTCATTATTTGGGGATAGGAAATTTTTTATCGGCTGAATTCATCGATTGCAAAAACCATTGCACAGCGTGTTTTATATCGGTTGCCACAAAATCTGCTTCAGCCCTGACCAATTCCGATTGATTGTTTCCCTCACCTGTCAACACCAGAATTCCCGGGACTCCCATATTTTTCGCAAGCAATATATCACTTTCCCTATCTCCTATCATCAATTTGGGTATCACGCTCAATTCATTCACAGCTTTTTCCACCATACCGATTTTGGGCTTTCTGCATTCGCATTCTATCCAATATTTTTCCAATGAATTGTTTGTATTAATTTTCGGTGTAATTTGTGCTTCATCTACATTGGGATAATGCGGACAATAATAAAATGCATCGATTCGTGCGCCATTTTCTCTAAATATTTTATCTACTTTTTGGTTTATAGCAATCACAGTTTCCTCATCGAAATAACCTCTCGCCACACCGGATTGGTTAGTCACAATTACCACTGCGAATCCCTCATTATTCAATATTCTGATAGATTCTATTGCTCCCGGAATAAGTATAATTCTATCCGTATTATCGATAAAGCCTACATCTTGTATGATAGTGCCATCCCTGTCCATAAACACCGCTGGAGTAATCGCCGAATCATCGAGTTCTGTTCCCTGCGATAAAATACTATTATCAGAATTTAATGAATTTTCGCATAAATATTCCATAATATAATTTATAATTATAAAATAAATTTAACCCCAAAAAATGTTTATAGCAAATTTTTAAAAAGAAAAATAAAAAAATATCTATCAAAAACAAAAACATATCCATTAACCGTAGATGGACACAGATGAACACAGATGGAAAAATGGTTATGTCTATATGTCATTTCGAGAAACGAAGAGATGAGAAATCTTTATCTGTGTGTATTTATGCGTATCTGCGGTTTCTATCACTTTAAAAATATATCCAGAGAGGGAGGGATTCGAAGCACCAGACGGTGCGTTCCATCGGGTTCGAATCCAATTTTCATTCATAATTAAATTTTCATCGAAACTAAATAAGAAGACATATTAATAAAACATTCGGAGAGGGAGGGATTCGAAGCACCAGACGGTGCGTTTCATCGGGTTCGAATCCAATTTTCATTCATAATTAAATTTTCATCGAAAC
>QNEG01000105.1 GCA_003645115.1 bacterium
AATCCGTTCAATTCGTCTGTCGCCATCACCGCGCCTGCGGGAGCGGAAATAGAGCTCTACGATTTGCGGGGGAATGTAGTAACCCCCTGCTCTGCCGACAAGTCGGCATCGCTTGTCCCCCTTAATAAGGGGGACAGAAACCGAGCGTCAGCGAAGGTTTCAGGGGGTTCAGCATCGGCTCAGGGGGTTTATATCTGGCATCCCGATGAATCGATTACATCGGGAATTTATTTTATCCGAGCGACAACCCAGGATGGAAATACGATAACGAAGCGGATTGTGTATATGAGATAGAAAACACCTCGACCGCATCCTTTAGGTTGCGGACAGCATTGAACCCTTGCAATTGTGGGAAGACGAGAATATTTAAAACCACAACGCTATCACACTCAACCCTCCAAATTATCCAGCCAGAGCAGGAAAAACCCAAATACAATGTGCGTAAAGCAAACAACAGATGTCGAAAATGATTATTTTTGGAAAAAACCAGTTTGCCAAAATGAAACAAGTTATTATATTGGGAAGTAAATATACAGGAGGTATTGGAATAAGAAATATTTTTATGGTTATTTTATTATTAATTTATTTTGCTGTTGTGTATGGACAAAGCGAGGTTGCTATTTCCACTGCGGCGGGCGACCAACTGGCGCCGAAAATTTCTGCTGGGGAAAATTGCTTTTTTATAATCTGGCAGGACCATCGCTCTGGCGCTTCTAACCAAAATGTTTTCGGACAGGTAGTATTCCCCGATGGTTCCACTGGAAGTTCCGGATATCCAGTTTGTATCGCACCGGGAAACCAAAATTCACCGGCAATCGCATATTGCGAGGCGGATAATCAATTTCTCGCCGTGTGGTTCGACCAAAGCGCTACCGACCAGATGGCAGGAAATTTTACCGACTGCGATGGAATAGTGGACACCAACTTTGTAATCGGAACTATAACCTCGAATGTATCATCGCCGGAAATGGCTTGCTCTGAGGAGGCTTGCATTTTCGTGTGGACAGTCCGCTCTGCATACTGGGAAACTCGATATGCTCACATCGGAACCGATGGAATTATGCTCGGCGATTATGATACTCTTTCAGATGCAGGTTCGAAAAACCCGGATATCGCATTCAATGGACACAAATTTCTTGCAGTATGGAAAGATTCTACTGCCACTGAACAGGGAATATTCGGCAGATATTTTAACTCCGATGCTACTCCCGATGGCGATGTGTTCACTATAGTTTCTGATGTTCAGGCGTCGGAACCGGCTGTATGCGGAATATCCCACCATTCCCCAGATAGTGCAGGTTTCGCAGTAGCATATCAGAAATATAATTCATCCACCGGTTCTGATATCTATGCGAAAATTATATTCGATGGCGAGATTTCGGGATTTACTGTCACCAGTGCGGATATGAACCAATCCAGCCCGGATATTGGTTTTCATGGCGATGGATTTTTCGTAGTCTGGCAGGATGCTCGAGAAACTCCCAACGCTATTTACGGAGCATTTTTCGGACTTTCTGGATTACCTATCGGTGAGGAATTTCCACTCAGTGATGCAGGTTCATCTCAACAGGCACCGAAAACCGAATTTGTGTATCAAGATTCTACTTATCTGACCGTGTGGACAGATTTCCGAACTGCAAATCAGGATATATACGGTGCGATAATAACTCCACCAGAACCTACCGATGCACCAACTGTATCCAGTGTGTATCCATCTCCGGCAGCAATTTCTGCCTGCGATACTCCGATGGTTATCACATTCTCATCGCCCAGCGATATAGATTGGAGCACGCTCGCTATTTCATTTGATGGTGCTATTTATGATACTTCCAGTCCGGAAATCACCGCCGAGGATATAACAGTGACATTCTATCCGGGAACATATCCCGCCGAATCTGTGGATACTATAGTAGTGTGTGTGGATGATATCACCAATATCGACGGAGTTCACATCGATTCTACATATTGCTGGAGTTGGATATGGGATGGATTATCCCCGGAAATATCGATGACTTCACCTGTCGAGGATACACTGTATGAAATCCCATCCACTATAGTATTTGCAATTTCCGATTACGGTGCGGGAATAGATAGTAGCTCGATACACATAAACATAAATGCATCGTCGTTTACATTAACCGATTTGGGTGTATATTGGGATGGATACACGCTCACTTTGAATATGTCCGAGTTAGGATTTATGAGTTTACCGGAGACAAATATAGTTTCAATCGAGGTGAACGATTTAGCTGAATGCTCCAATTATTCTGAGTCCGAGGATACATTTTATTACATAATAATCGGGGAGGGACCAGTGGCATCAGTGGAGACGCCGGCGCCAGGTTCGATAACTGCCTGCCCGAACCAGCAAATTATTATCCAGATTACCGATGAGGAGGGAGTGGATGAAACCACTATCACATTACTGGTGAATGGAACATTGTTCGATTCACTGGAGAATATAAGTTTCATACCACCTCAGTTGGTATTCACCCCCGATTTTGACTATCCCGAGGGCGAAGTCAGTGTGGAGTTGCTGGAAGTTCAAGATGTGGAGGGAAATCCACTTTCTTCTCCATTATCGTATAATTTCATCGTGGATTTGACTCCACCAGAGATAGTGGATGCCACATTCCCCGATAGCATCGAGTTGGATACTACATCCACCGGAGATTTCATTATTACCGCGGAGGACAATTATTGTTCTGCACTCGATTTTAGCAGATGCTATATCAGACTTTCTCACTATGGTGGTGGATTGATTGTCCAGTGGGAAGATGAGGATTTGATTATCCCCGATAGTATGCAAATTGGAGTGGAAGAATCTTTATTTTTCTGGACAATAGATTCTGCTCACACCACCACCGATGATACATTCCAGATATGTGTTCGAATTGCCGATGCTCCCGATTATGTCTGTCCATTGCCGAATATATTGGACACCTGCTGGATATTTATATATCACGGTTCGGGGATACAGGATTATAAAGTTCCGCGCAATGTGAAATTGACATTTTCGCCAAATCCGTTCAATAAATCCTTGGAGATAGTATATAGTGCTCCCGATGGTGGAAAAATCGAGATATTGGATATTGGTGGTCATATAGTTCGAAGGAGTCGGGTGCGAGGTGATGGTGTATTTATCTGGGATACCTGCGATGACGAGGGATTGCCGATGCCATCGGGAACATATACAATCCAGCTTAAAACTCCCGATGGAACCATATCGAAATCGGCTACTCTGGTCAAATAACCGTTCGATGATAAATTATCACCAACCGGAAAAAGCAATGGAATATAAGCCCACTTTTAAACACAAGCTGGAATATCTGGGATTGAGAATAATAATATTTTTATTGCAATTAATCCCGCATCGCTTGGCGCTCACACTGGCTGGAGTGGCGGGAAAAATTTTATGGATTATTGGAATTCGTAGGAAAGTATCTCAAAAAAATTTCCAATGGGGTTTTCGAAACAAATATAGTGCTGATGAGCGCGATAAAATATTGTCTCGTTCATATAGTGATTTTTGCAAATCTATGGTGGAATTTGCTCGCTTACCCAAAATAAAAAACAAAATAGGCAAATACATTCATATCGAGGGGATTGAAAGACTGCATAAACTCGCAGAACAAAATATCGGTGCATTACTGATTACTGGGCATTTCGGCAGTTGGGAATTATTCGGGCTGGCACTGGCTAATGCGGGAATAAAACTGGATATATTGGTGGGCACGCAGAGAAATCGATTGAGTGACGAGTTCTTGATTAAATACAGAGAGAAATTGGGGATTGGAGTGATAGGAGTCGGTGTGGCTTCGCGAGGTATCTTGCGTTCGCTGAAGTCGGGCAGAATGGTAGCCATACTCGCCGACCAGGATGCCGGAAAATCTGGAATAATAATCGACTTTATGGGCAATCCAGCATCCACTGCACCAGGAACAGCTACATTCGCTATGAAAATGAATTCGCCAATCGCAGTGGGATATATAGTCAGGAATCCCGATGGAATAACTCACAGCGCATTGGTGAAGGAAATAATTTATCCTTCGCTATATAATGACTATCCCGATGAAATTCACCATATTACGCAGAAATTCAGTGATATACTCGCTGAGGGAATAGAAAAATATCCCAGTCAATATTTCTGGGCGCACCGGAAATTTAAATCCACTTACTCGTATTAGAGAACCGATAGCTTGTTTTGGGAAACAAATTACTCGATTGCGATACTGATTGAAATGGGAAAGTGCATATCGATAAATGTTCGTTCATTTCCCCATCAGTTGGAGAACTTTTTTCACTATACCGTTTGTATCCAATTGAAGAATTTCCAATAGCTTATCGCGCGCCCCGAAAGTAACAAATTCATCGGGGATACCATGGACACACATTTTCTTTATTTTGAAATTATTTTCCAGAATAAAAGTTGCCACAGCCTCGCCGAATCCGCCTTTTATAACGCCTTCCTCTATAGTTAGAATGTAATTGTTCGAATTAGCCAATTCTGTTAGCAGTTTTTCGTCCATAGGTTTTATGAATCTGCAATTCACCACTGTTGGCGAGATTTTGTGTTTATTCTCCAATATTTCTGATGCCTCCAGTGCTGGATATACCATAGAACCCACTGCTAATATAGATATTTTATCCTTGCCGGATTTTATTATCTCCCATCGAGGGAATGGAATCTGGGCAAATTCGGTTAATTCCAGACCGATAGCTTGTCCCCGAGGATAGCGTATCGTCCAGGGCTCGGAAAATCGTTCCAGTGCGGTATATAATAGATTCCGCAGTTCATTTTCATCTTTAGGAGCGGTAATCACTATATTGGGGATATGGCGAAGATATGCGATATCGAAAGTTCCGTGATGAGTGGGACCATCTTCGCCCACCACTCCCGCTCTATCCATAGCGAAAATCAATGGAATATTTTGCAATGCGATATCGTGAATAATGGTATCATAGGCTCGCTGAAGGAAAGTAGAATAAATAGCGGTAATAGTCCTTCTATTGGCTGCTAATGCACCGCCAAAGACTACTGCATGGGTTTCTGCTATTCCCACATCGAAAAATCTATCAGGATATTTTTCATGGAAACCGCCGAGTCCTGTTCCAGTTTCCATCGCTGCGGTAATCGCGGTCAGGTGTGGATATTTTTCACCTAATTCAATCATAGCATCGCCAAAAATTTCTGTATATGTGGGTGGTCCTTTTTTTCTAATAGGCTCGCCAGTATCGGGATTAAATTTTCCCAATCCGTGATAAGTAGTGGCGTCCATTTCAGCGGGCTTATATCCCTTGCCCTTGGTTGTTAGAATGTGTAAAAATTTTGGTTTGTTAATATCCTTAATCTCTCTCAAAATTCTGACCAGTTCCTGGATATTGTGCCCATCGATGGGACCATAATAGTCGAAACCGAGATGTTCGAATAGCATTCCTGGGACGATTAAATTCTTAAATGAATCCTCCAATTTTCTGCCCAGAGTTCGAATATGTTTCCCTATGTCTCCTGCTTTTCCTGCCAGTTCCCAGATGTCCGACTTTACTTTTTGATATAATGGACTTGCCACTATTTCGGTAAGATATTTCGCCAGCGCACCGACATTAGGAGAAATGGACATAGTGTTGTCATTCAAAATCACCAGCATTTCCAGTCCGGATGCTCCTGCATTATTCATTCCCTCAAATGCGAGTCCGCCAGTCAGCGAACCATCACCGATTATAGAAACTACTTTATAAGTTTCTTTGTTCAGATTTCTATGAGTAGCAAAACCGAGAGCAGCGGAAATAGAAGTGCTGGCATGTCCGGCACCCCAGATATCATAGCGACTTTCATCTCGTTTCAAGAATCCGGAGATTCCACCATACTGACGAATCGTTCCCAGTTTATCCTTGCGCTCGGTTAGAACCTTATATCCATAAGCCTGATGTCCGACATCCCAGATTATTTTATCCTGTGGCGGATTATATACATATAGCAATGCGATGGTAAGTTCTATCACTCCTATGCTGGGAGCAAGCTGCCCCCCGGTTTTTGCCAAACTTTTAATTATGCAGCACCTTCAGACACTCACCAACTACGGCTATTGCCCGACTGACAGTTGATTTAGATAGTCAGAACAAATTATTTTGTTCACTTATTC
>QNEG01000106.1 GCA_003645115.1 bacterium
GAATATAGATTCCCATAATAATTATATCCGTAATAACAACTTCTCTGGCTACTATAACTACTTCCATCGCTACTTACACTATTATAAGTGTAATGCCGATTTAAGTTTGTGCTGGAACCCGACCAGTATGTAATATATGAGTCATCTTCATAAACTCTGAAACTACCGCCATCGGATGGAGAAAGATAAGTTCCATTATCGGTCCATTCACCGCCACCGCCGCCACCAGAACCCCAGTAAATACCGGATGAGCCGTTAGATGTAAGGACTTCACCGGCGGTTCCATAATCGCCACCGATATCGATAGCATTAGTGGATGCGAAGAATTTCAAATCGCCGCTGCACATAATTCCAGCATTTTCGCCATATAGCCATGCGCCATACCAGTCACCTGTTCCATAAGAATTGTCTGAATTAGCCCATAGACCATAGTGAGGACCGGCGCCGAAAACACCCGCATAGCCGGCGGATAATCCATAGATACCATAAATATTCCAACCAGAATAAGTATTCTCTCCATATACACCTGCATATCCACCAGCAGATGTGGATGTAATCCCCTGGACACCATTTTCTGTATCGGAATCACCTTGAAGTCCGCATACTCCGCCATAAGCAATATAAGCATGTTCATTAGAAGTATGGTATATATTACCCACACAACTGGTTCCCCATCCACCGCTAGGTGAAGAAGGGGTAAACCAAAGTCCAATCCAGCCGGACTCATTATCATAAATCCTAAACCCATCATATTCAGTGGGACGAATATAACTACCATCGTCCTGCCAGAGACCACCGCCGCCGGTGGCATCTGTTCCCCAATATACTGTGCTACCATTCGATTTTAATACTTCGCCGCTGGCACCGAGATCGCCACCTATTTCTATGGATAGCGATGTGCTATGTAATCTGAGATGGTCATCGGATTGTTCTCCCACCCATACATAAGTTCCATCGCCGAAATATAATTTTCTATTATCACCGGCTGAATTCCCTATCTTCACATCACCACCATTGATATGAAGTTTATAACTGGGGCTGGTAGTTCCGATACCCACATTTCCGCTAAAGTAACCATTTCCGTCGAAGTATCCTGCCCAGTTAGTTGCCCCGCCAGATGCGGTTCCATAGACACCGTAAGTGTAATCGGTTCCAGAGGCAGAACCGTAAACGCCGTAAGCGGCGTTGCTGTAGCCGCTGTTCCCATACGCATAGCCATAAACACCATATGATGTGCCCGTCGTGGTTGAAACAGCTTCGCCATAAACACCGCGCTGTGTCCCCGTTGATGAACCTGAATAGCCATAAACACCATAGCCATTGTCAGAACTGCTAATTCCATAAACGCCATAAGCCCCGCTCGTGTAGGTGTATGCATATACAGCAGCGTGTCCGGATGATGTTGTGTTTGCCATAATTGCATCATCTCCCGTGGATGACGCGCATATTGCTGTTCCAGAACCGCCGCTTACATGAAGTTTGTAAGACGGGCTTGTCGTTCCGATACCCACATTTGTGCCATTATCGTATATCTGCGAACTCCCGAGAGATCTCACTCCTGTCCATTTTGTAATATAATTTGCAGTTCCGCTGCCAGTGGAGTATCTTGTATCTAAATCTATCGATACCAGTCCTGTGGTATGTCCGGTCCAATCCAGCGAGACATCCTGAATCACTGTGCCACCTGAATTATTCACGGTGGATTGTGATGATGCATCGGTATGAGAGATAGTGACATTACCACCTGCGCCGCCATCGGTAATAGAAATTCCGGAGCCTGCGGCAAGCACTCTTTCATTGGTGAGAGTAGCATCGAGTGCCATAGTAACATATTGAGCATTGGTAGGAGCGCCACCACCGGCTACTGTCTGCCAGCTTACAGTGCCAGAACCGTTCGTGCTCAATACCTGCCCGCTGGAACCATCCACCGAGGGCAATGTATATGCTCCAATAGTGAGATTACTTGTAAATCTTCCATTGCCCTGGACATCGAGTTTATATGCTGGGCTTGTCGTCCCGATGCCTACGCGCTGATTTGCACCATCAACAGTTAATACCTTTGTTCCAGTATTATTACATAGATAGATATATTCATTTCCCAAACCTGGTTCTACCTGCAATGCACCGCCGGGACGGACATAAAGGTCATTGGAACCTGTAATGAATTGGGCTGCCTCGGAATAAATTCGCAAATATCTGGTCGGGTTGGTAACGCCATACCAGTAGCCATCGCCATTTATTCTGAAATCGGCTGTCTGGTTGGATGCAGATTGATTTTGAATGTAATTTCCATCGCCAGCGGGCAAATTTGCCACATAAAGCTGGTCGGAACCATTTATCTGTATTGTCGAACCATCTACATTAACATCGACGGCATCGGCAGCGACAGAAATACCTGCGCCATCGCCAACTGCGAGTCCGACAGATAATCCCGAACCGCCACCTGTCAATCCTGCATTGGCATTAATAGTTTGCAATTCATTGTTGGGGTCGGAATCGGCATCGTTCACGGCATCTGTCCCACCAATATTATGGAAATCATTTGAGCAAGCATTCTGAACATCGGCAAGCGTCACATCATCCGCTTCGTTATCGATAGTAATATCCCAGTTAGTTCCGGCTTCGGTTATGCGAAGAATATCCTCGCCAGCGGTTTCATAAGATGCTGCGGTGATAAGCTCGTTGTTGGTGGCACCATCTACCTCGCTGGTCAGATAGCGACCATCCAAATCTTGAGTAATCGGCGATGTGCCGGCACTTTGTGTCAGCGATAGAACTCCAGTGCCAGTATCGAATGACAATCCGGTTACCACTTCGTTTCCGACCACATTGTCGGCATCATCTACATCGTCGGTGCCATCGGCGAAACCGGCGGGGATTCCATCGATATTGCTCCACAGGACAAATTCTGCAGTATCGGCATTTGCGGAGCGGAAAGCATATCCCACTGCGGTTAATGGAATTCTTGGAGTCAAAACTTCGCCCCCTATTTCCACCTGCAGGAAATATTGGTTGGAGAAATCCATAGTGATGGGATTAGAGCTTCCCAAAATAACATCGAACAGCCCTTTTGTAATCAGAACAGATGGATGAGCTTCTGACCATAATTCTGTGCCACCGGTAGCAGCATCAAAAATCCTGAATGTAATATTATATGTGCCATCCAGTGCCACACCGGATAAATCTGTAGCCTTTCCCTGATAAGTTATCTGTTGAGGAATGGCAAATGCGACCGATATAGCCGCTAACATTAAAAACAATTTTACCATCTTCATATCATATCCCCCCTCGATTTATATATTCCATTCACATTTTTAATTTATCTTCCTTACTTATGCTCTCTCTTTTTTATATTTTTCACATAATCTTTAAATGGTTGTTCTGCCATAGGCATCTGATGTCCAAGCGCTTCAAACTTTTCTTTCCAGGTATTATAATCATATTTTGCGGGGTCTTGTTCGAATTCGAGTTTCAACTCTCTGAGCGCTATTTCCTGTTCGGTTGGTGGTTTCGGTTCGAAACGGATTCCTGAACCATCCCACCAGATTGGTGTTGCAGAATCATCCAAAATGCTCTCGTTGAACATTACTCCATCCATTTTGTTATCGTAGTCAGCGGATACAATTTCCTCCGGAGCAGAATTCATCTCACTGGATTTAGGCTGACCGATTACTATCCAGGAGAATTGGAAATCATTGGTTCCATCAATTTCCTCGACTACAAATTTTTCATAATCGTAAGATTTTACATAAACACGATTAGGAGTTCCCATCGGTGTCACCGTGATTACAAGTGGAACATCGGTATTAACCGCTCTGCGGAATTTATCATCGAAAAACACAGTAGCTGTTCCACCGGTTGCTCTGCCCACACCGGATATTTGTAGAGTCGGTTGGGTAGATGTATTAACATAAGTGACCACACGCTCATCGGTGCCATCATCTACCAGCACACGATATGGTTGATTGGAATATGCAGCTCCGTCTATATATAGAGAATATCTTTCACCTTTAACATTGAGTCCATAGATTTCTCCACGGACCCAACCACCCAAGAGGTCTGCGTATGAGCCAAATCCGATGCCCTCTTTGAAATTTATAGAATTACCAGGAGTGGTTCTCAATAAACCGGAGCCACTACCTGATGATGTCCAATAGGCTCCATAATATGACCCACCTGAATTTCTATAGGATAATGCACCCCAATCTGCGGTGGAATTATCTCCGCCCAGAACACCTGCACTGCGGTTGTAATCGTGCCAACTGAAACCTGCCACACCCGCTGAATATGGATTACCCCAGAATGCATATCCATTTAGCCCGCACCTGACCGAGTAAGCATCGTATGCATCACCTTGATAATTAGAGCCATCCCAAATATATACTCCCTTGGATGGATTTGATGTATCTCCGCTATCATTGTTATAATTCAAATATATTCCATACTCCAGATTGGCTGTATTATGGGATTTATACATATATAAAAGATAAACAAATGTATCTGCTTCATATACATCGAAACTACTACCACTTTCATCACGCGGATGGACTGAATTACCAGCATCGGTCCATTCATTTTCCCATGTGGAGCTATAATGATATCCATCCACCATATCTGCATCCAGACCGGAACCAGCACCATCGTTGCCCGTGTAAAAATATCTATTATCCAGATTATAGCTGGTAAGGCCGGTAATATGTCCGCTCCAATCTAATGATACATCCTGAATTACTGTTCCATTGCTATTGTTGACGCTTCCTTGTGAGGACATATCTTGATGAGTGATTGTAATATCATGCCCGGTGGCATTGTATGAAATATCTATACCAGTTCCCTCATTAAAATCGAGGGTCTGGTTTCCATCGGTGACAGAGAATCTATATGAACCAGCGGTATATACATCGACGAACTGTGTGGAATTATTAATATCTGTGTTCGAGACCGAACCATCGGCGATTTCACTTGTTCCTACTGCGCCGGTGCCGATATCTGCTGCGGTTATGGTGCCATCGGTGATTTCGCTGGATTCTATAGAACTACCCAGATATGATGTATTCGCTGGCAATGTAGATGCGGTATGATTATGGCTATCATCGACCACCGAAGGATTGGGATAATTACCGGATAAATCTCCGCCTGCGGCTTCGCCATTGTTTATAAAGCGAGTGTCATAAGCTGCACCGCTGTAGTAATTTGTGGCAAGTCGAACTGTGTCGCTGGCAATGTCAATTCCATAGCCGACATTTATATGCAAAGTATCACCGGCGGCGGTTTCTCTCAAACCCAAGCCGGCTTGAGTATTCTCGTATGTGCCGGTAGCAGAAATGGTAATATTATTAGCGCCATCGTCGGGAGAAATTGATATACCAGACCCTGCCACCAAATCGATATTTCCACCGTGATTGGTCACTCCATCTACCGACGAAACCACATTCACACCGAGATCGGCGGCAGTAATAGTGCCATCGGTGATTTCGCTGGATTCTATAGAACTACCCAGATATGATGTATTCGCTGGCAATGTAGATGCGGTATGATTATGGCTATCATCACCGACGACAGTGGCATCATAAGTTCCGGTGACATCGCCGCTGAAGGTAGTAGAAGTAGTCAAATCATTAGAAGGGTCAGTATCGCCAGTATTGTTAATCGTAATAGTATTAGAGGCTGATGATACAGAAATTGCGGTGCCACCACTGATAGTGATAGAAGGACCGGTCTGGCTATTTATACTGGTAATTCCAGTGGTTCCAGTATCATCTTCAGCAGGTGCCCAGGTGGTTCCATTCCATTCCAATACCTGACCATTTGTGGCACCCATTTGAGCGATTTTCACACCGGTTACGGCGGCATCGGCGAGTTGAGTAGCGGTAATTCCACCTGCGGGAACACGCAATTGGTCGGATGCAATCTCGATAGTGGTTCCATCCACATTAACTACCACTTGGTCAGTTGAAATTCCCAAACCCTCGCCAGCATTTACATCGAGCACGGGGTCGTCAGCGGTGCCAGAATTAGTCAAACCAGCGCCAGCAGTAACCGAATTTACTCCACTACTTCCACCTTCATCGGCAGCCCATTGCACAGCACCAGATACGATTTTTAAAACTTGTCCCTCACTTCCAC
>QNEG01000107.1 GCA_003645115.1 bacterium
GCTCCAGCATTGAGGACAAATTCGACAGTATCTACTCTATCGGGAATATTCGGGCTGGATATCCTGAACCTGACTGTGCCACTGCCAGAAATACCATTAGAATTTATAGTAGCAGAAATAACATCGCTACCATCGGCAACTATGGACAATGTAGTAAAAGTGGAGAATGATGAACCACCGGCGTAAGTATTAGCAGTCCATCCACCGGGCAGTAATAAATCTGCATAGACATCATAAGTATCATCATTGACTCCCCGATTGGTAATAGTAGAGTTCATATTTGCGGTAGTGTCCTCGGCGATTGAGCTAACCGTTTGAAATTTCGGAGCTACACTGAACATATAATTTGGTCTAAGTAGTGGAGTTCTGTTTCCCTGAAGCATTTCGTTGGTGCTGGTATTCTGCACGAATGCCACCACAAAGCAATTGTTCACATCCCAATCGGGATGCAAGTCGAGTGCGTATTTTCTCACCACAGGCGATTTCACCGTGCTTAAACTAACATTATCTCCATACGGAGAGTTGGTGATTGTGGAGCGGAATATTTGATTGAATAATGTTTGTCCATTGGGTGCAGAGTAATATATGCTATCCTCTATAATCATCACATTTAGTTGGTGAGTTCCAGCGTAAGCGGGGTCTTCCAGAGTTAGAGTAATTTCCACGGAGTCCTCGGTCAAATCAGAAAAAGAAATATCCAATGGTGCAGATGTTCCAGCGCGACTTTCCAGTGTGGATATCCAGGTGCTATATGGTCCGGAGCCATAATCTGTTCCATCGATATGCATATTCGGAACCCCATAACTTCCGCTGAAATATGTGGAGACTCGGTCGTTCATTCCGGTGGCATCGTAATCATCGAATGGAGCCTCTTCATCCACTTCATATCTAACTATAATGCTGACTGGTTCTATTGGCGGGAAATTCTCATCGATATAATAGGCAGCGTCATCACAATAAGTGCACCAGGTAGTGGTAAAAAGTTCACCCACCGGCATTCTGGAAACACACCAGACCAATCCAAACCAGACAAATAGACTGCCCAGCAGTAATTTTGTCCCCCTCATTGCAAACTCTCCTGAATTTATTTTAACCCTATAAATTTTCTTTTTATAGTTTCGGACCCCGATGAAAGTTTGATGAAATACACTCCAGCTGGAAGTCTGTCTCGGCGAATTTCAAGATGGTTTTCGAACATATTTCGATAAACTGTTTTCCCAGCAATATCGAATATTTCCACTTTTCCCTTCGGCGCGATACACACTGCTTTCGATGGCAATAATAATATATCCACTTCGTTTTTGGAGCGAATAGTTGTATTTATTTTTGCGCCCGGAAAATCCACCTCCAAATAAGTATTATGTCCAGATTCGATTGGCAAATCCTCAAAAATTTGCTCCAGTGTATCATATCGGACAATCACATTATATGTTCCATTATACAGTAGTCGATGATATATACCCTCATAATTGCATAACCTCGGCGGGAAAGTAGTATCGGTTACCTCTTCTACTATGATCTCTGCGCGAAGTGGATTTCCACTCTCACTATCGAAAGCTTTCACCACCAGACCACTTTCTAACATTCTATCGAAAATGTAAAAAATTCCTCTGCCTACTCGAGCAGAAATAGTATCTATTATCTCGCCAGTCCAGTAGCATTGATTGGTAATTTCCATCAATATTGCGCAACATCCCGAATACCAATATGTCCACAATTGCAATTTGGGTTTGGTATTATATGCTGGTGTGGATTCATAATATTCGCCATCGATTTCGGTTTCGGTGTTATCTGCCAGCTGGTTTGCCACATTAAGATAATGCGGGAATCCTTCCTGATGATATGTGGAGAGTTCGGGGTCATACCAACAGAACCATAATTTATTTCCCTTGATAGAGTCGGGTGAGTGCAAATCCAGAACTACACTCGGGCGCAATGAATCTACAAGATTTCTCACCACCACAACTTCATTTTCCGACCAGGGATACGGACCCTTGTAATATTCTGATTCCGGTGATACTCCAATACTATCGGTATATTCATCCCACAGGAATTCATAATTTCTATTGGGATCGACGCCGTCATAAAGTGTATCGAATACTCCATTGTGGTTATTGTCTCGTTTGGTTTTCCGCCAGAATGTAGTGTGAAACGAGCTTTCCTGCATAACCACATTGTGCCCCTCGGGATTGTTAACTGGAATAAAATATATCAATAGTGAATCCAGCCATTGTGTAACCTGAGTGTCGGAACCGTAATTTTCCACCAGATAATTTATCAACCACATAACCACTTCGGGACCCTGGACTTCACGAGCGTGTTGACCAGCGATTATCAACACCGAAATCTTATTCTCACTGAACGACACATCCGCAGATACTTTTACTCCAATTATGGGGACAGAATCCGTAGTGGATACACCGAGTGTTTCCATTAGGCAAATTGTGGGATAAGACGAGGTTATAGTTTCCAGTTCATCGAGAACTTCTTGGTAAGTGTGATATCGAGTATCTACATCTGGCGGTTGAGCGAATGCTATTCCCAGAAAAATCAATATGAGTATTCCCGAATGAAATTTCATTGTTTATCCTTTGGGCTATGGTTATCTTCCTCCGAACCTGAGTCCAAACAACATCGAGAATTCGAATGTAGTATAATCCGTATAATCGGAAGATATAGTGCCTAATCCGAGTAGCAATTCTCCATACGGTTTTACTGGTGCGTTCCTAAGTTGCAATTGGACACCACCACCAAAAGCGATTCCGAATGTGGTCTGGCTATATCCCTCGCCGGACATGACTTCTATGTTCATTCCACCTACGGCATAGGGTTCTATATTTCGAGCTGGGATAAAATATACCAGGTCGAATGCTGAACCTGTTCCGAATGAGAAATTGGTAACATCGCCCACTCGAAGTGCTAACAGACTTGCCCGTGCATAAAGTGATTGATATACCGGCGCCATACCCTCTGCTCGCAGGACAAAACCGAAATCGGAATCATCGCCATAATCCGAACTGGTATTCACCAGATTGAATCCTAATCCACCCCCGAACATCGGCTTCCATTGTTTAGCGAAAACACCACTAAAAATCATCCCTAACACGAGAGCGACTACGATTGCCTTGCGCATTTTGCCTCCTTTGATTGTTTATCAGTATCAACAATAAAATGTATTATTCATACTTCTAAAGCAAGTGTTAAATAAAATTAATTGTCTGCATTATGCATATGGTATTAAATTAGGTGCGAACAACCGTTCGCCCTTAAGAATATTATTTCCATCTGTGTCCATCTGTGGTTTCTGCCTTTCCTCTCTATTTATCGAATCGAAATGAAAGGTCGAAAATAAAATTATTGGACTAATTTTCCACCAATCTAAATCCGATGAAATATCTGCTGTCGTGCGGTTGAAGTTTATCTCGTGCGGAAGTTCTATGATAAAAACCTGGAGTGGCCATTCCAGCGGTCAGCAGATAATGTCCGCCTCGCACCGATTTCTGTGTTCCAGTTTCCGGACCGGTAGGATTATCAAATGGATGTTCCCAGTAGTAAGTATTATCGAACCAATCCATGCACCATTCTGCGACATTTCCGCTCATATCCATCGCACCGAATATGGATGCGCCATTGGGAAATGAACCTACCGGTGCAGTCTTATCAAATCCATCATCACCACAGGGGTCACCGGATTCATATAGATAATTACAGTGGATTTCATCGTCCATAAAGAATTCATTTCCCCAGGGGAATTTATATCCCTCGGGATAACCATCGCTGTCTTCGTCGGTGCCCAGAGTTCCTCGAGCAACATATTCCCATTGTGCCTCGGTGGGCAATGTCCTGCCCACGAAATTGGCATACGCCATCGCCTCATACCAGGTAACTCCAATAACGGGATAATTGGGAAAATCATCGCCGCAGGGAAACTCGGGGTCGTTCCATTGTGCCGGTGCAGTAATTTCATTGTTCTCCTTCCACATCCATCCGGAGCTATCCCACCATTCGGGGTCGGAATATCCACCTTCATCGATGAACTGCTTATATTGTGCGCAGGTGACCTCATACTTGTATATATTGAAAGAATTTATTTTCACCGGGTGAGCCGGATATTCCTCGCTACCGCCACCGCCCTCACTCCAGCTATAGCCCATAGTGAAAGTATCTGCCGGAATGGAAATCAATTCGGCGCCATCATCATAAGTGGGTTGTGGAGATTTTGTTCTAACCGGCAATTGATTGGATACCCAGCAACTGCCTGTTTGAGCATATGCGTATGCGATGAACATATAATCAGTTTCTGGTTGGAGATTATCTATAAATGCGCAAGTATCATTGATTCTACCTTCGATTCGAGCCACCAGTTCATCGGTAGAATCCACAGAACCACTCTGTGATACATATATATCGTATCGGTCGAAAAACAGCTCATCGAATTTCCACCAGCCTAAATAAACATTGTGTGAACTCTTTGCAATCTCTACCAGCGGGAAATCAAAATCTTGTTCGGGAACGAATACCACGATAGAATCAGAACCCACTCGGTTTTCATCATCCCGGGCATATACTTTTAATGTTACAATCCCAGTATCCATATAGAAAGGCCAGTAAGTAGAATATGGACTCTCCTGTAATTTGGCGAAAGTATCCTCCTCCGCAGTGAAAATAACCTCGACTATATTTTCTCCAGATACCTCCACAGTAACTAATTGTGGAAATGAAATGGTATCTCCATCCTGAGGAGTGATTATTTGCAGCTGTGGAGATACTGTATCACCATTTCCATTGTCATCTTTCGAACAACCGTAGAACACCACACAGGCAAACATTACCATTAGAATTATTAAGGCGATTTTATGCATTTTTCCTCCCTGTCTTTTTTATCAATATTGTTAAATATAAATTTGAAATAAAATTTAGCAAAGCAAAACTCGTCAAATTACTCGATATACTACAATGAATGAAAATTGTGCGAATGAAATATTGAGAATGAAATATATTGTGTTGCAGAATGAGATTATTTCATTTTAGCGATTCTACGAAATCTGCTACCTGCCTGGAGTTGTAAAATGCCTCAGCTACATCGGTGGAGATTCGAGACAATGATTTCTCCACGCTGAAACCGATTATTTCACCGATATCCGAACAACTCGTAATCCTATCGGATTTTATACCCGTGGAATGAGGACTGTGGGAATATATCAATCGCATATCGCTATCGTTCATTTTCATTTTTAGATAAATCTGGAAAGTGGATTTTATTTTATGCCCATATATCAACTCGGTGATTTCTACATCTTCTACAATATCGTGTAATTCGACTATTATCATTGCATCAAAATTTTTCATTTCATCAGGTTGAGGGACTGTATCCAGCACCGATACATTTTGGAAAACTGTCTCCATCGCCGATGTAACGGATTGCACTATTCCATCACCGATAGGGATATCATAAGAATGTCCAGCGCAAAAATCGCCAGTGGTGTGAAGTCTATCGATATATGAAGTAATCTCGGTATCGAAATACAATGCTACCGAGGCGGGAAATTTATCGGGGAAAGTTACTGTTGGAAATTGTGGACGCAATTTCACCGTGGTGGGTCCAAAACATCCACAAACAAGTAATACACTGATAAATGCAAACATAAATGTCAGCTTAATTTTGTTCATTATATTCCTCCTTTTGATTTTTCTTTGCCTGATCGAGTATAAAGGATTTCAATGAATCGATACCGGTGCCTGTTTTCGCCGATATCAGATGTGATTTGGGGAATGTTCGCCGAATATATGACATTTGTTCCGGTGTAAGCAAATCGATTTTGTTCATCACCTGTATTCTATTCTCTGGTGCAGATATATTATTCAATTCATTGGCCACAATTTCGAGATGTTCACTGATAGCCGAATGTGAGGCATCGGAAATTATAAGTATCAGGTCGGCTTCTCGAGTTTCTGCCAGTGTGCTCTTGAATGATTCTATTAGATTGTGAGGCAACTTCTTTATAAATCCGACCGTGTCGGTGATAAGCACCGTGGTTTCGCCATCGGAAAATCATCGGGTAGTAGAATCGAGTGTGGCAAATAACTTGTTCTGCACCAGTGCCTCGGCACCGGTCAATCGGTTCA
>QNEG01000108.1 GCA_003645115.1 bacterium
ATCATAGACCGCTGATTTCAGTATTCTCTTTTTCACATAATCTTTTGCCTGCTCGAAATTATCGAATTTTTCTGGCACTATTTCAACCGCCTGAAGCACATAATATGCTCCCTGACTCTTTACCACATCGGGAATGGCGCCTTCGCCTTTTGTCATCACATATTCATTGACCAGTGTGCGAAGTCCTATTCCGGGTATAGCCCCTTGGGGATTGACTTCGGGCGATTCGATTATTTCCAATCCGAATTTTTCTCCCGCCTTCTCGATACCTTCCTTAATGGCAAACTCGCGAACAGCTTGCGCCAATCGGTCTAAACTATCTGCAGTCTCGAAACCGGGTTCTATGCGGAATAATATATGCTGAAGATGCCACATAGTATCTGCGGTGCCCGCCACGGTATCCTCGGATACTTCACAACCCAAACTCCTTATTATATGCCATCCGAATTGAGTCAGCACTGGTTCTGATATTTCACCGCTATCCAGTTGTGTAGCCACTTCCTCGAATTCTGGCACCAGTTGTCCTCGCTCGAACCAACCCAATTCTCCACCCTGACGAGCGCTATTAATATCCTGCGAATATGCCTCCGCAAGCATCTCGAAATCATCGCCAGCTTGAAGTTTCGCATATACACTATCCACATCCTTTTTCACCTCCACACTATCTCTTTTGGATGGTTCAAAAGGAATTTCGACATATTTATATTTTATGTAAGGTTCTTCCACCAGATTATCTTTATGCTGGTTATAATATTGTCGAAGTGCCTGTTCGGATGTATCCACATTTACCGGATATGTATCCGATTGGAATATCAGAAATTCTCCTCTCATACGAGTATTTTCGAATATGTATTGATCCATCGCCTCGGGCATAGTTACATAAGTGGCAGATGAAATCAATTCCTGTAGTTTCGTATATGGCAAATTGGATGCCACTGCTTGTTCTACCGGTCGCCAATCTACTGTCTGTTGATTTAGTAAATCGATATATTTTTGATAATCGAATTGTCCCTCCTGGTTCTGGAATTGTGGTTGATTCCTCAACCATTCCGGTGGATTTCTTTTCAGTAATTGATAGACCTGTGTTCCAGTGTATCCAGCGGCGAGTTTCTTTTCGAATTCATATTTGAGAATAGTTCGATTTATCAGTGAGTGCCAGGCTTGTTCTCTCATATCCGCAGTTATGAATTCATTCACATTCTGTCCACGGTTGTAAGCATTTTGTATTTGGTTCTCGAATTCACGGGCATATTGGGAATATTCTATCTTATCTTTGTTATTTACCATAGCGATAATATTTTCGGACTCGGTCTTTCGCGCACCGGTGATATTCATTCCCCATTGAAATATTATCATACCGATAAACAATATCGCCACTATGAGAAATATTATACCCATCTTGTCTCTGAGTTTTTTCATAAAAATTGATTGTGCCATCGAATCCTCCTTAATTATCCAGTGGATTGTAGTCGTATGTTAAAGTTGTTTAAAATATGCCACATATTTCAAATATACAAGCTAAATAAAATCATTAGAGTTTCCAAATAAAAAGTTGAAAAAAACTTTATTCCGATTATTCTTGACTGATTAGCTCTATAAACCTATTATATTATAATGTTTATTCAAAAGCACGAGGTGAGAAAGAAATGGGAGTATTTTCTATATCCGATGGTTCATTGATAGATATTATACTCTATTTTGCCGAACAAGCAGAAAAGGGTGATGAAACCGGAAGTCCAAATGAAATAAGAAAGGAACTAATAACCAAAGGATATAAACCTGTTCAAATCGATAGTGCGTTCTCTCTATTCAAAAGAAAAGTGAAAGATAGAGTTTCTTTGGGTTCGGTTCGGATTTTTTCTGAGGAAGAATTGGAAAATTTTTCCGATGATGCTAAGGCACTGTTGATTCGACTACATCGACTGGGATTGTTGTCACCAGAACAAACAGAACTTATACTTATGCGAGTTTCATTACTTTCAGAAACAGAATTTTCACTGGAGGAGTTGAAAATTATGGTAGCTATGATGTTGAACCAGCCACCATATAAACATCTACCAACCGGTTTCTTTGTCCCGAATGACCGGGAAGATGATATAGAAAATTAATGGAGGTATATGATGAGAACATCAGGATGGATATCGGCAATTATTTTATGCCTGATTGGTTGGGCATATCCACAATGGAACTATGTTCCGCCGGGAACTACTCCGTTGAATAAAATGAATTTTCTATATTACACTGAAAGCGGAATTCCACCTCGACATATTCACCCTCGAGTAGGATTATACTACTGGTATTATTCAGGTTCGGAATTTTTCGATGACGACTGGAACCGCCAGGATGATGACCTGACTTATTCTGAATATTGGGTAGTGCCCACATTCTCATTTGGTGCCGGTGATGTAGTAGAATTCGGTATGGCATTCCCTATATTGAATCAGAAAGTGGAATCAGAAAATTCCTGGTATGGCACATATTCGATGAAAGGCTCCGGAATAGGTGATATGTTTCTTTGGTTGAAAACAGCGGTGACGCAAAATCCGCACTTTGGAATCCGCACTGCGGTAAAATTGCCTATCGGTGATGATAATTTTGGACAAGAAACCATACCACTCGGAACAGGACAAACCGACCTGGATATGGGTTTTTTCTTCTCGTATTATCCGGAAAAGATGGGTTTCCTATGCGATGTGGCAGTCGGATATACACTTCGATTTCCCAAGGATATAGATACAATCACTGTATTTGTAATCGAGGATAATTTACATTTCTATCAGGATGGTAGATACGATCCGGGCGACGAGGGAAGATTGCAACTTTATATCGGCGGTATGCCTGTGGAGGGTTTCGGGATTTTGTTCGGCGGCGATGGATTTATTTCTATGAATGACCGTTTCGAGGGCGAGGAAGGCACCAAGACTTTCAGGATGTCCTCTATGTTGGGATTGAGAATGTTCTATAGGACACCGTTCGGACTTCGCACCGATGCTGGAATTAAATTCGATGTAGCAGGAAAATCCTATCCTGCGGGACTCGGATTTGTCCTCGGCGCAAGTTTCGAACCTAAATTTTAAATTGCTAATATTATGCACGAATACGCTATTGCAAAAGGTATAGTAAATGTGGTTCTATCAACTATGGAGGGAAGAGATTCCCGTGTCACCAAAGTTTGGGTTAAGGCGGGGGTTGCTCGAGCTATTGTCCCAGAGGCTCTGGATTTCTCTTTCGATGTGATAAAAAAGAAACATAATAATATGAGAGATTCCGAATTGAAATTGACCATAGTTCCCATACAGGGAATATGCAATCGATGTGGGGAAAAGTTTACTATAGAAGAAGTCATAGGTATTTGTCCCAAATGTAATAGCTCGAATATAAATTTTTCCACTGGCAATGAATTATTCGTGGAAAAAATCGAAGTAGAAATATAAAATGGAGATATGTTATGGCAGAAGTATTGGTAAAAATATTAGATGTGGTTTCTCGATTGAGAAATGCGAGGACTTTTCAGGAAAAAATGGGTTTAATCGCCGAAGGTATCGGTGCCTGTGGCTGGACTTATGTCCATCTGTATGTGTTCGATAGAGATAGGCAGGAGGTGAAATCAGCTGCATATTGGGGTATCGATGAAGAAGGAAGAAGGTATCTGGAAGCTAATAGAATGACTCTGAAGGAAATAGAGACCATATTGATGAACCCGCGATTCGAACAATTTAAAATTGGCAGATGTTATTATATCCCGCATACAGTAGATGATGAATGGGTGTCAGAGTTACGTTCTTCTGGATGGACTCCAGCCGAGAAAGAAAAACATCAGGAAAATGCTTGGCATCCCGAGGATATGCTATTTATACCGCTATATGGATTTGGTGGCAAGGTTGTTGGTCTGGTTTCAGTGGATGAACCCGATGATGGCAAAGTCCCTACAGAACAATCTCTTCGACCAGTAGAATTATTTGTAGATTATGCAGTAGCTTTTATCGAGGAAAGTGAATTTAAAAGTTATCTGTCAAAATCTCGAAATGTCCTCTCGGAAGTGTTTAATCTTTCCCCCGCCGCAATCGTAGTTTCCGATGAAAGAGATAAAATTATACATATAAATCCCGCTGCAGAGAAAGTTTTCGGGTTCGGACAGGATGAACTTATTGGGAAGGATACTTCATTTCTATTCGCCAAAAGTGAAAACTTGCAGAAGGTTTTGGATGCCAGAGAGAATGGTAATTTTAAAGGCGAGGTGCTACTTAAACGGAAAGGTGATAAAGAATTCTGGGGATATGTAGTGGATGTGCCGGTGAAAAGTTTTGCCGGACAGGTGGAAAGTTATTTGCTTATGGCACTCGATATCACCGAGACAAAAAACTTGCAATATTATCTCATTCGAGCGGAAAAACTCGCCGGTATTGGCGTGTTGGCATCGGGGATAGCTCACGAATTGAATAATCCTCTATATGGAATACTCGGGTTGGCGGAAGCCACACTGGAGGAAAACGATATAGATATGGTTCACGAATATGCTAACGATATAGTGGAATACGCTCGCGAAGCAGCCGAAATTGTTAAGGATTTGGCAGGATATTCATATTCCTCCCAAATGGAAACCGCATCCACTGTAAATCCTAATTTAGCTATGCAGAACGCATTGAAAATGATTTCCAGATTGGGCAAATTGAATAATATAGAAGTAGTTGAAGATTATGGAGACCTCGATGAAATCAATGCCAGCACCAGTGAACTGCAACAGGTGTTCGTAAATCTGATTACCAATGCAATCGATTCTATGCCAGAAGGCGGGACATTGACTATACAAACTCGCGAAGTGGGAGATTTCGTGGAGGCGCGAGTATCAGACACCGGTTCGGGTATCCCCACTAAACACAGGACACATATTTTCGAACCATTTTTTACCACTAAACCTGTCGGTGAGGGGACAGGACTCGGATTGTATATTTGCTATCGGATAGTGAATAAATATAAAGGTGCTATCGATTTTGAGGAAAATGAACAGGGCGGGACTACTTTTATCGTAAAATTCCCGCTAAAACAGGAATGATAATATGAATCAACAAGCAGACAAAACTACCGAATCTCTGCCAGTCGAACCTGCTACTATCGTGGTGGTCGATGATGAACAGAGAATAAGAAAAGTTCTTTCGCTACAATTGGAAAAGGCAGGATATAATGTAATCTCACTGGATAACGGCAAACAAGCGATGGAACTGGTTGGACAATTGGAAGTAGATGTGGTAATCACCGATATCCGAATGCCGAATGTTACCGGAGACCAAGTCCTGAAATATGTGAAATCACACTCGCCCACTATCCCTGTAGTTATGCTTACCGGAGTGGTCGATGTAGAAACCGCAGTGAATATTATGAAAGCAGGCGCATACGATTATCTGGTGAAACCGGTAAAGCGCGAGGAGTTATTGGTAACCGTCCATCGCGCAGTGCAATATAGAAATATCGTCCTTCGCAATATTAGACTTCAAGAGGAAAATATTCGCTATCAGCGTGATTTGGAACAAAAGGTTCGCGAACGGACTCGTGAATTGGCTCGAGCACTGGCGCACTTGCGAGAAGTCCATATGGATACTGTGAAGATACTGGCAAGCGCTATCGAGGAGAAAGACCCATATATGAGAGGACATTCCAATCGTGTCAGGATACTGGCTGCAGAAATGGCTCGAAGATTGGGATATAAAGAGATGGAAATCGAGCGGATAGAATATGGCGCACTATTGCACGATATTGGGAAAATCGCTATCGACCAGAGAATATTGGATAAACCAGGTCCACTTACCGATGAGGAACATAAAATAATTCAGGAACATCCGATTATCGGTGAGAGAATAATCGCTAAAGTCAGTTTCTTTGCGGATATCGCTCCTATGGTCCGATGGCATCACGAACGATGGGATGGTCTCGGCTATCCCGATGGTATTAAGTCGGATAATATACCAGTCCCAGTAAGGATACTCAATCTGGTGGATGCATTCGATGCGATGACCAGCGATAGACCATATAGAAAGGCATTGCCATTGGAACGAGTGATAAAT
>QNEG01000109.1 GCA_003645115.1 bacterium
AATTTGATTCGGGTTTACAAAAAAATCGAATTTCTTTAATAATAAGTCATCGATTGTCATTTTTAAAATTATTTATATCGGAATTATTTAGTAAATGTGGAGTTCATTTCGATTGAGCGAATTGAAAATAGAAATCGTAGATACACTTCGTGGTCATTTATCTTCTTGGCAAGGAGGACTGACAAATGCGAAGCGTTAGTCAGAGGGTTTCATCGCGCTTCGATTTAGCAGACAGAGAGCATCGCGTTGTGTGTTCACTGTTGTGGGTCGATAATTGCTATTATGGTAGTATCGGCGATAGAATTCTTGGTGTGTTCGCTCTGCCGTGAGGCACTTCCGGATACGGTGAATACCTCATCGCCAACACCAGCATCTACTACATCCACTCCAAGATAGTAGTCTTCCTTTCCAGTGCTGGTATCGCGTAGAATTAATATTTTAAATCCATCTATTTGAGGCAATGAACGCGATAGCCACAATTTTCCTACTACTTTTGCTCGTCGCATTTTACATTTCCATTATGGTAATTATTATTTTCTCCAGCGCCAAACTATAATAGGCATCAAGACTAATGAACCCCAGCCGAATATATCGCCTATTTTATGATAGATTGTCTCCACCTGT
Organism: bacterium; assembly: GCA_003645115.1. Taxonomy (GTDB): domain Bacteria; phylum UBP14; class UBA6098; order B30-G16; family B30-G16; genus B30-G16. Next base: position 625 of record QNEG01000109.1, read on the forward strand.
GTAAGATTTATTTCCTCGATTAGAATTGCTTGCTGAAAAAGTTGTGTTTTTCTGGTAATTGTTCCGCGAGGGTCGATGAACATAGATATTCCTGTATTAGCGCATCGAGCAATCCAACATCGGTTTTCTATCGCTCGCATAACATTGAACATAGCGTGTTGATATGGTCCGGGTGTTTCACCGAACCAGCCATCGTTGGTGATATTCACCAGAAAGTGAGCACCACGGGAACGGAATTCCTTTGCCAGCCAGCCAAAAATCGATTCATAACAAATGAGCACAGAAAATTTAGCACCATCTATATGAAATACGGTAAATTTATCTCCAGCAGTGAAATGACTCCCACCGAAATTCAGCTTGCGAAGTGATGTGAATCTATCCTGTAATGGAATATATTCACTGAATGGCACTAACTGAATTTTATTATATTTCTGTTCATAACTGCCATCGGGCATCACCAGTATAGCACTATTGAAATATTTTTGCCTATTATTATCATCATAATCGATAGTGCCCATTAGAGTGGGGATTCCAATTTCACAAACTGCATTCACCAATGGCAAAAACATCGATTTACTTCGCCGGTAATAGCAAGCTGTAGCAGTCTCCGGTAAGATACATAAATCTACATCGGAACCAATGCTGTTAATCATTCGAGTGTATGTTCTAACATTCACCGTTCGCATCTGCGCAGTCCATTTCTGGTATGGGTCGATATTTCCCTGAAGCAATGCGATTTTCATCGGTGCACCATCGATATTTTTCCGCATTTTATATGTCCCATATCCATAAGCACCGAACAGAAGTATTAGCATTGCTATACCGGATACCCAGAATTTCCATCTAAATGGGTGTATCAACAGGAAATAAACACAGACATTTATCGCCACTATCCAGAATGATATTCCAAAACTGCCCACTATATCGGCGAATTGAATCAGGACAGGATATTTTGTCATAGTATATGAAAGGTTCATCCAGGGGAAACCTAATTTTCCATAGCTGCGAATGAATTCTATTCCTACGAACAATATTGGAGCGACCAAGACTGCAATTTGAGGATGTCTTCGGGCAATCACATAGTGCAACAAACAATATAATGTGGAATATAATGGTAAAAATAATACCAACATAATCATACCTGGTATTGTGGGAATGAATATCCACCATAACACACCAAACGATGCAATCAGTCCCCATATATATCCTAATTTGACTGCATCCGACCATTTATTTACTTGTTCTATCGCATTCCATAGAAATATTAGCATAAAAAATGCTAAAAATCCCAATGGAAATGGCGGGAATGCCAATGCCCACATTATTCCGGATATAATAATTAGGAATAACCATTTACTGAATCCTTGCTCTTTGACCGATTTTTCTGGCATAATATAAATTTCAGATAATTATCTTTCAGATTAATTAGAGTTTATTCATACATCTCGGCGATTTTCTTTATTGCTCCTTCTTGAGCTAATTCTGCCGCTTTCTCGGGAGTAATAGTTCCGCCGAGCACTGATTGATATGCTGGACGAAGTGCATCCCAGACTGCTCGCAATTCCGGAACCACAGGCATAGGCTTGCACACTTCCAGCTGCTTTTTCGATGCCATTATCAATGGATTATTCAATACCAATGAATCATTTTGCGCCGAAATTCGTGAGGGTATAGTTCCCAATTTTTCTGTAAATTGCAATTCTACTTCAGGTGAGGTCAGATATTTCAGCAATTTTACCACTTCGGGCATAATTTCGGATTTGGTGTTCTTATTGATAGAATATCCTTTAGGAGAATACATCGGAGTGGGCCATTTTCCGGTCTCTTTTATCAATGGAATCCTGGCGAGTCCGAAATCTATATTAGCATTCTTATATCCTGCCCATGACCAGGGACCATTGATGATCATTCCTGCGCGACCCTCTTTGAATAGTGCATCCGCAATATCATAATCAGCCTCGGGGGGAATTATTTTATGCGAATCTCTCAATGCAACGATAAATTTAAATGCTTTCACGGTAGCAGGAGTGTTCAGCGTAGGTTTATTATTTTCATCCAGTAGCCATCCGCCGAAACCACCCAGGAACGGAACGAAAAAATATGGCTCGGTATAATTCCACACCAGTCCGTATATATCTATTCTGCCATCGCCATCTGTATCTTTAGTCAATTTTTTCCCCAATTGGATTAATTCATCGGAATTTTCGGGTGGTTTGGAAACCAATGCCTTATTATATACTAATGCCAAATGATTGCCGATTCTATCGCCCAGTTGATATAGATGTCCATTGAAGTAAGTCAATGATTTTTGGTCGAATTGTTTAAGGAAATCGGTGTGAAAGATTTTCTCCAATGGCAATATCAATTCCATTTTAGAAAATGGACCCACCTGGTCTGATGGACCATAAATTATTTGCGGACCGGAACCCGCCAATGCGGCAGTTTGAAATCCTGAACGCAATTCCTCGGTTTCCTTATACAACAGCTCGATATCCACTCCAGGATTTTTTTTCATATATTCACTGCACACTTTTTGAAGGACATCGCGACCTTCCACCTGCATCTGATGCCATATCTTTATTTTTACTCCACTATCACCTTTTCCGCCGCAACCGATAAATAAAATAGCAATCAATCCCAGCACAAATATCCACAATTGCTTTTTCATATTTCCTCCTGGATAAATTCGATTTCTCAATTCAAACAAAATACATTCATTTATTTTTATATGCAAGAATTTGCTTGAATATCTTACAAGGTAAATTCGCTCATTTTATTTACTGATTTCGCGCCACAATGCAATAATGCGATTGGGGAGGGAACATACATTATCCGTAGTATAGAAAATTATTCCCAAATAGTAGTATCCATACGGTAGCGGAGATATAAGAGAGGGAATAACTATGTGAATTTGATTTCATTATACGCCAAATTAATCGGCACAATCTATTATGGGGAATTTGATTCACCTGAATCTTGATTTTTATCTGCATTGGAATTTTCTTTTCCCTGTGGTGTTTCATCCGGTGTTTTTGCGATTATTTTGGAGCGAGAGAGCACTAATTCCAATGCCTTATCGCGTTTTATTCTTTTTCGAAGATTTTCGAATTGCTCTGTCTGTGGTTTAAAAACTTGTTCTGCTGCATCTGGAGAATAGCCCATCGAAGATATCACCCCTCGCGCTGTATTTATTACTTCTTGGTCATCGACATCGATTTTTTCCTGCTCCACTATTTTATCCACAATAAATTCATATTGGATTTGCTTTCTTATGTATGATGCGATTTGCTGTTTCAATTCATCTAATTTTTCCGGTTCGATTTTCGATGTATCCCATTGTTCATTGATATAATCATTCATTCGAGATTGGAAATATTTTTCGGGGACAGGGACCGGATTAGCCTCCACAATAGCATCGATTAACTTACTTTTCACCACATCATCAGCCTGTCTGGATTTCTGCTGACCGATATATTCTCTAACTTCCTTCCGGAAATCGTGTTCATTATATTCTTCAGGTTTACCCATTTTCTTGAAAAATTCACTGTCGAGTTTAGGTTTCACCTGTTCCATAACCTTGACAACTTTGATGTTAAATTTTCCAGTTTTTCCCCGCAATCGTCTATCTGGGAAACCATCCGGGAATTGCGCTTCGATTTGCAATGTATCATCGGAAGATTTTCCCACCAATTCAGCGAAAAATTGAAAGAATTCAGGGTCATCCAGCGGAACCAGCATCGGAATTGGTTCCTGGTCGGCTTCAGAAAATTCTATCTTCACAAAATCGTTTTCTGTGGCTGGTCGGTGGCGTTCCTCCAGCGACGAATTCCTCATCAATATATCCTCGATAACCGAATCTATTTCTTTATCATCCACCGGGACTTCCTCTCGGGTTATTTCAAAATCCTGATATTTTTTCAATTCGAATTGTGGGACAATCTCGGCATAGATTTGCACAGAAAATGGTTTTCCCTCCTCGATTTTCTCAATCTTCGGTTCATCGGTATAAAGTGCATTTTCCAATTCGGGAACTTTTTCGATAGCTTCCTGAACTATTTCTGCGAGTAATTCTCGGCTCAAATCTTGTTTTAGTGAATCGCCATATCGAGCTAAAATCATCGATTTAGGCGCCTTGCCCCGACGAAATCCGGGAATCTGAATTTGACCAGCATAATTATTCACCATTTCATTCAATTTACTGGCGACTTCATCGGGGGAATATTCTCCCTTTACTATTATAACCGATGGTTCCGGTCTTTCGATACTAACTGCCATAAATCCTCCTGACATTGTTATTTTTTAATTTTATTGTCGAAATATGCATAGTAAATTTTGCTATTTAGTTGGAATTTTTAGTCAGAGTAAAATCTGCAATCAATTGTCCGCAAGCGCCTTTTATATCCTTACCCGAGGATTGTCGGATGGTTGCGACTACCGAATTTGCCAAAAGATAACTCTGGAATCGCATTATAGTTCTATCATCGGAGGGTTTAAAATCAACTTCCTCGATTGGATTATATGGTATCAGATTTATCTTTACGGGTAGTCCTTTCAGCAATTCGACCAACTGATGCGCTTGTTTTAATGAATCATTTATTCCAGCCAACATAACATATTCCATAGTCACCCATCTTTTACAGTATTGCACATATTCATCTATCAGTGGAATGAAACTTTCGATGGAGTATTTTTTATTGACCGGCATAATTTTAGTTCTCAGTTTGTTATTTGGTGCATTGAGAGAGATAGCCAATTTTGTGCGAAGCGAAGTTTTCATAAGTTTTAGAATTCCTTCGGGGATACCTACCGTAGAGACCAATACTCTTCGGTGCCCCAGACCGAAACCGACATCGGCGAGAATAACTTTGATAGCATCTATCACTGCGTCGAGATTATCCATCGGTTCACCCATTCCCATAAATACCACATTGGTCAAATTATTTCCGCCCACCTGAATATATTCTCGAATTTCATATAATTGTCCAATTATTTCCGTAGATGTCAAATTTCGAACAAATCCCATTTTCCCTGTGGCACAAAATGAACAATCGTATTTGCATCCGATTTGCGCAGAAAGACATACTGTGTGCCGATTATTTTTCAAATCCGGGATATATACCGATTCTACGAATTTTCCATCGGACAGTTTGAACAAGAATTTTGCGGAATTATCCTCGGAGCGAGCGACCTCTGCGGTTTCAGGGATGGAAATGATAGCATTATTATTCAGCCAATCGCGCAATTCTAATGGCAAATCGGTCATTTGCGCAAAGTCGAACTGGCGATGTTCATAAATCCATTTCATTACTTGCTTTGCTCGGAATTTTTGTTCGCCGATTTTCTCGAATTCCTCACCAAGTTTATCCGCCGGAATACCGAACAATTCTAATTTTTCCTCATTCTCACGCATCATAAACCATAAATA
>QNEG01000110.1 GCA_003645115.1 bacterium
CTATACAAGGGGTCAATTCATTGAAACCTGTAGATTATACTCCATTGGGTGATAGGTTGGAGGCTGGAACTTATTTGTTCGCAGTGATTTCCGCAGGCGGAGATGTGAAAATCCATAATATAAATCCCAATTATTTACAAATAGTATTATATAAGATAAAAGAGATGGGAACACAGGTTCTTACCGGCGATAATTGGATTGAAATTATATCATCACAACGACCCGAACCCGTAGATATTATTACCGATCCATATCCTGGATTTCCCACCGATTTACAACCGATAATTATGGCAGTATTGACTCGAGCTAATGGCACCAGTGTTATTTGGGAACGAATTTTCGAGAATCGATTCATTCATATAATGGAACTTCAAAGAATGGGCGCAGAAATTACTATTTCTGGCGACAGAGCTACAGTGGTTGGTGTGGAAAGATTAGATGGTGCCGAAGTGATGGCGTCGGATATTCGAGCTGGTGCCGCTCTCACTGTCGCAGCACTCGGTGCTTTCGGTATCACTACATTACAACGAGTATATCATATCGATAGGGGATATCAGCGACTGGAGGAAAGACTTAATTCATTGGGTGCAAAAATTACTCGCAAATCCTGAATATCGGAATTAAATTATAAATATTACAACTATTCATTAACTTAAACTTGCAATCTATTCATCTTTCCATTATTTTTTGGATGAATACTTTAATCGGGAGGTGATTGGATTATGAAAATTACTCATCTAAAACACGCATCGTTTCTCATTCAGGGGAAGAAAAATATATATATCGACCCCTATAAATTGAAAGGTGATTTGCCCCTTGCGGATATTATCCTGATTACTCATAGCCATTTTGACCATTGCTCTCCGGATGACATTGCAAAAATTCGAGATAATAATACAAACATTATCGCCACCAGAGATTGCTCGATACAATCACCGTTTACCACTATAAATCAGGGCGAGAAAATCGATGTGGACGATGTAAAAATTACTGCGGTGCCCGCGTATAATGTGAATAAAGATTTCCATCCAAAAAGTAAAAATTGGGTCGGTTATATCGTGGAAGCGGAGGGTATTAAAATATATCACTCTGGCGACACCGATGTAATAGAGGAGATGGAAAATTTCAATGTAGATATAGCATTGCTTCCAGTAGGCGGGACTTATACGATGGATGTCGAACAGGCACTGGAAGCCGTAAAAAAACTCAGTCCGAGGATGGTTATTCCGATGCACTTCGGCGAAGTAGTCGGCTCGATGAACGATGCACTAAATTTCTGCCGAAAATGTGCTGTCGAATGCAAGGTGTTGAATCCTTATGAAGAATGGGAAGTAAATATTTAGTATAAAAGGCAAGATAATGAGGTTCTGCCGGATAAAGATATTGTTGATTATTGCTATGGCAGTTTCAGTGTGGGGAGCTAAAATCCCATACAGAACAGTGTCATTGTTCATCAGTTATAGCAATACTATAATAGAGCAAGAAAATTTCACTGACTATGCAATCGGTTTGGAATGGTGGTTGATTAAATATCGTTCCATTTCATCGGGATTAAGCGCACAAATCGATGGATTTAATTCATCACTTCATTTTACTCCCGCTATGCAGTTAAATGTTAGATATTCGTTCCCGATTCATAAAAGATTTTCAATCGATTTATCTCCATCTGTTGCAGCAAGACTCTATGATGAAAAAATCTATCCACAAGCGGGATTTTCTATGGGGGGAAGATATTTTTTCTCTCCCAAATGGCAACTGGGATTACGAGGTTATTACAAATCGATTCTCGATGAGACCGACCATTACAGCACAGGATTAGAATTTTTAATCGAATTTTGTCCTGGTTTTCGTGATAATGACGGTGATTGGATACATAATGGTGTCGATGTATGTGCTAATACTCCTAAAAATGCAGTGGTGGATGACAAAGGTTGTGGAATAGATTCCGACGCCGATGGTGTATTCGACGGGTTGGACAAATGTCCACACACTCCGTTAGCTGCTCTGGTAGATTCCACAGGGTGTCCCACAGATTCTGATGGCGATGGCGTATTCGATGGTGTGGATAGATGTTATGATACTCCCGCCGATATTCCAGTAGATGAAACTGGTTGCCCACGAGATACCGATGACGACGGAGTCCCTGACTATATGGATTCTTGTGAAAATACTCCCGAAAGCGCTGTGGTGGATAAAAATGGTTGTGCGATAGATTCCGATGAGGATGGCATTCCCGATGGACTCGACCAGTGCCAGAATACTCCAACAGGATTTCAGGTGGATAGATTCGGTTGTCCTACTATTCCCACCGCAGATGGGGTAGTAGTATATGATTTATTCGATGACAATTTGAAACTCACTGCCAATGCAATGAATATGCTATATCGAGCGGCAAAACGAATCCGAGCCTATCCAGACCGCATTACAAAGATATCAATATATACTGATACCGAAGGTAGTCCCACTTATAATAGAAATCGAGCGCGCTCGGTGGGTAAAAAACTGATAGAATTTTTAGAGGAAGAAGGTGTATCAGCGGAGTTAGTGGAAATCGTTCCGATGGGAGAGAAAGACCCCGTTATTCCGGGTTCATCAAAAGAAGCAAAACAGAAAAATCGTCGAGCAGTATTTGCAGTGGAGGAATAATCTGATTGCAAGAATTATTTATTTCGCTTTCCACATTTATTTAAGCAAATGAATTTTCCGAGTGATTTTTCTATCTCCGGTTATGAAAAGTAAATAATAAATCCCGCTTTTTCCATTTGTTGGATTCCATAAGAAAGTGCCAGAATTAATGGTGCCCACGCTTTCCATTATTTTTCCTGCATTATCGCTAATTATAATTTCTCCTGCACCATCAGAAAAATATTCTATCCTGCATATAGAATTGAATGGATTGGGATATGCAGAAATATCCAATCGAGCGGGAATATTTGATTGGGCGACTTTTGATTCCGCAGTCACATCGAATACTATAGAATCTATTTGTCCAGATACTCTCGATTCGAATACCATTGCCATAGTTCCTGTTCCTGGCGTAGTCGAATCGGGGATAATATGTGCGGACATCTCTGCAGTGTCCGGACCGACCAATACCAATGTGGCATGCTCATAAAAGCATTCATACGGAGTGCAACCTGTCCCACTCCAGTCTTCAGGAAAGTCCTTATGAAGATATATATCCAGTGTGTCTATACTTCTATCGGGAACTTCCACATAGAAATAGAAATCGGCTTCCTCCCAGCTATAAATTACTGCAGATGTCGAATCTATATGGATGATAAATTCTCCATAAGAAAGTATTACCATAGCCAATAATGTTGTCAGCATAATTGTTTTTCTCATTTTGCTCTCCTAATGTTATTCTACATCTAATCTATTGGTTCCAATGATATTTCTATTTTCATCCTGAATAATTACCACAGTGGAATAATTTTGGATAGTTGCATTTTGAATTTCTGGGGGAATTTCCACCGACTCGGATATTTCCATTTCATCGGTTCCTATCGAGTAAATTGAATCTTGGATAGGGAATTCGGCAAGTGCTACCATATGAAATTGACTTAATCCATTATCGCCAGGGGGACTATCGAATACTATAGATTGTCCTGTCAAGTAGCAAAATATATAGACCTCCATAGATGAATCTGATACTACCGATGCATCCAATCTTATACTATCGCCATTTATAGTTGCGGTGCCGGTGATTTCTGCTGGTCTATTCGACTGTCGAGCAGATTCCACGAAACTGGCAATTCTATCGGGGTCTATTCTATCCATAGCAGATAATGGTTCACCATCCACCAGTAATTGAGGAACATTTTCCAGCTCCCAGAAATCATAATACCATTCCGTTCGTCCCTGGTGTAATTCAGTAGCGAAATCATTAAATGGGTCATTACCAAAACCGGGAGGACAGGGATGGAATTCTACGAATATAGGCGATAAACCAGAGGATTCATAGTCATCAAGGACTAATTCTACCGCCTCGGCGACAGATACACAGGGAGAACAATCTGTATGGCTGAATTCCTCGATTAGCACAGGAAAATATTGTAGCTCATCACTATTATTATCATCATTATCGCCATTGTTATCTTTGGAACAACCGATTATGAATATGCTGGTAAGTATTAGCATCGGAACTAACCTGTTCATATTATCTCCTTTGTTTCCTTTTTGACATTTTGCACTTTAGCAATTGCTCCGCCAGCGTGGAAAATAATATTCAACATATCCTCGATATCCACATCCTCGGCGGAACGAATTATGGTATCGCCTTTTTTCACTATGGAAAAACCTCGTGATAGTATCCTGTCGATAGACAAGAGGTTCAATTTTTGCGCATTATTTTGTAATCGCGCTCGATTTCTCTCCATCATCAAATCGATACATCTTTGCGCTGTGGAGTATAATTCATCCAATGTGCGTTTGTATTCGGTTATTTTATGTGCTGGACTGGCAAATTCCAGTTTATGTTTGAAATGGTCTAATCTGGCGCCATAATTCAGAATTTTGTTGGATAGAATATTTTTTGTTCTGCGCAATATATCGGCGAGTTTTTCTGCGAGTTCTACTCTGTTTGGCACTGCCAGTTCTGCTGCTGCCGATGGGGTAGGAGCGCGGACATCGGCTACGAAATCTGCGATAGTGAAATCGGTTTCATGTCCCACTGCCGAGATTATCGGTATTTCAGATTCATAAATCGCTCGTGCCACCGATTCGTCATTAAAGCACCATAAATCTTCCTCGGAACCACCACCTCTGCCTATAATTAGGACATCGATTTCGCCGAATCGGTTGAATTCGTGCACAGCATCCACAATATCGGCAGGCGCAGAATCACCCTGAACCTTAGTATTTCGCAGTATGATAGTGACCCAGGGCGCTCTTCTTTTAGTGATATTGATTATATCTCGCACTGCTGCTCCAGTTTGCGATGTCGCTACTCCCACCACGAATGGGAATTCTGGAATGGCTTTTTTATGAGACTGGTCGAATAGTCCTTCTTGTTCCAATTTCTTCTTCAATTTTGCGAATGCGATAGCTCGAGCACCCTGCCCAGCGGGTATCATTTTTTTTACCAAGAACTGATATCTTCCTGCTTTCTCGTAAATCGACGGCTGTCCGAATGCCTCCACTTTCATTCCATTTTCGGGCTTCCAATCCAGTGTTTGAGCGATATTACGCCACATAGTGCAATCTATCTGAGCATTATCATCACGAAGTGAAAAATAACAGTTTCCCGAACTGTGAATTTTATACTCTCGAACCTCACCGACAACCCAGACTCCACCGGGAAATCCATTCTCGATTAGTTGTCGAGAGATACTATTCAATTCCGACACTGTAAATAGTTTTCGTTCCGCTTCCATAATGAACCTCGATTTAATTTAAATATAGTGTTTTCAATATTTAATGCAAATAAAAAACAAATATTGAGTTTCTATTTGTTTTAATATTTTCGAGATTTTATTGCTGTCGGCGTTAACCGACGGGGAATAGAAATCGCAGCCGCACGCTGATGGTAATCAGCTCATTTTATTTCCACATTAGAATGAATTACAAGATATATAAATAATTACTTAATGTATTTTCATAAATTATCCAGATAACCATATGAATTACAATAGATATTGTATTGATATTATTTCTTTTGGTTAGTATTTCCGTGGCATTCACCATACTCTGTTCTTTACTATGCCGATGTTGCATCCACAGCAAAATATGATGCTCGAACATGCGAATTCTATTTGATAATTATGGATTCTGCTGGAAACAAATTTGGTATCCGGATAAAAGTTTTCCCGATGCTGGCAGTGGATTTTTAACATAATCATTTTACTAAAAGTAACTTGCCCGATGAAATCATTTTTCCACAAGTAATCCTATAGAAATATATCCCAGAATTTTCATTCTGTGCATTCCAGATTATCCCACTGCGAGAAATATTATCACCATAGAACTTGCTCCTGCCAGATAAATCGAATATTTCCAGTTTATATGTGTGGGGAGATTGAACATAAA
>QNEG01000111.1 GCA_003645115.1 bacterium
CTCTGGTAGTTCCTCGGTTAAATATCAACTGTGGGATACTGAGAGTGAAGGATTGCTCGCCAAGGGTTTGTTTTCACGCATCGGAATCGACAACCCGCAACTGGAACACGAAACCGAACGAAAGAAATATTGTGAGCACTATCCTCACGAGAAAATAGATCACCAGAAAGCTATAAAATATATACTGGATATATTGGTGCGTCCGTCTTATGGAGTAATAGATAGTGTAAAGGATATAGAATCGGTCGGTCATCGAGTGGTTCATGGTGGCGAGAAATTATTCGAATCTATCCTTATCACCGATGAAGTCCTGGAGGGAATACGAGAATGTATTCAACTGGCTCCATTACATAATCCAGCGAATATTATGGGAATCGAAGCCTGTAAAAAATTGCTCCCCGATGTTCCTCAAGTGGCAGTATTCGATACCGCATTCCACCATACTATCGAACCCTATGCATATATCTATGCACTTCCTTATGAACTGTATGAGCAATACAAGGTTCGTCGGTATGGATTCCACGGGACAAGCCATCATTATGTCGCCAATAAATCCGCTGAATTATTAGGGAAATCTATAGATAACCTAAAAATTATAACTCTTCATTTGGGCAATGGCGCATCGATGACCGCAGTCAAGAATGGGAAATCGGTGGACACATCGATGGGATTTACTCCGCTGGAAGGCTTGGTGATGGGAACTCGAACCGGTGATATGGACCCCGCTCTGGTGATGTTTCTGATGAAAAAGTTGAATCTATCCCCGGACAAAATCAATGACTACTTGAACAAAAATTGTGGATTATTAGGGATTTCAGGAGTATCGAATGATTTGCGAGATATACTGGAAAAAGCAGAAGAGGGTGATTATCGCTCCAAATTAGCTTTGGACATATATACATATCGCATACGGAAATATATCGGTTCCTATGCCGCCGCACTGGGTGGTCTGGATGTATTGGTATTCACCGCAGGGGTTGGAGAAAATTCTCCTATTATCCGAGAAAAATCCACCGAGGGATTAGAATTTTTGGGAGTGAAAATCGACCCTGCAAAAAATAAATCCGCAATCGGAAAAGCAATGGATATATCCGATGATGGTTCTACTGTAAGGACTCTGATAATACCCACGAATGAGGAATTAGTAATCGCTTCCGAAACCGAGCGAATAGTGAAAAATAATTCCGATTAAAAAAATTCTTCTACAATTTCAAAATCGGACTCGAAAAATGTTGCAATTTATTCCTGACTATTATTTATTGTATGTAACGATGTATTAAACTTGAAAATAAAATAGATATCGACGAGCAAATATGGCTCATAATGCTAAGTATATAGTTGTTACCGGTGGAGTGCTTTCCGGTTTGGGAAAAGGCATTGCAACCGCAAGTGTCGGCCATTTACTATCCTCAAAACTTCGGGTTATTCCAATAAAATGTGATGGTTATTTGAATACCGATCCAGGCACTATGAATCCTATCGAACACGGCGAGGTGTTTGTGCTGGACGATGGCGGAGAAGTGGATATGGATTTTGGCCACTACGAACGATTTCTCGGGGTTACCTGCCGTAGTGACTGGAATCTCACTATGGGAAAGATATATTGGAAAATACTGGAAAAAGAACGGCGAGGAGATTTTCTTGGCAATACTGTCCAACTTATTCCCCATGTTACCGATGAAATTATACACCATTTCAAACGAATCGCCGATGTGGAGAATGCGGACATCGTGCTGATAGAAATCGGCGGGACTGTCGGCGATATGGAAAATGAACTATTCATTGAGGCGGTCAGACAACTCGGTCAGCAGATGGGCGAGGAAAACATTCTTTACATCCATCTTACCTATGTGCCTATTCCGGAAAATCTCGGCGAACACAAAACTAAACCCACTCAACAAAGTGTGAAATTACTCAACGAACGAGGTATCCGACCGGATATAATAATAGCGCGCTCTTCCAGTCCATTGCCAAAGAAAGTCAAAGAAAAGATATCACTATTCTGCAATATTCCACCAAATGCAGTAATTTCCGGGCAGGATGTGAAAACGGTGTATGAAATCCCCATTCAATACGATGAACAAGGATTGACTGGAATTATTCATAAGAAACTGAACATATATTCTCCGCCCAAATTAATCAAATGGCAAAAGTTAGTAAATTCGATTTTGAATCCACAAAACGAGGTGAATATAGCTATCTGCGGGAAATATACACATCTTCACGATTCCTATGCCTCTATTCTGGAGGCATTGATTCATTCCGGTGCTCATCTTGCCACCAAAGTTAATTTACGATGGATAGAGACTACCGAAATCGAACAGAAAAAGATACCCATCCATAAGGCATTGAAAGATATTCACGGTGTAATAGTTCCCGGTGGGTTTGGCAGACGAGGTATCGAGGGAAAAATCGAGATAATTAAATTCTGCCGAGAAAATAATATCCCATTCCTGGGGATATGCTATGGAATGCAATTGGCAGTGATAGAATACGCTCGAAATGTATGTGGTTTGAATAATGCGCACACTACCGAGATGGAAGAAGAAGGAATGGATGTGAAACATCCAGTAATTTGCATATTGCCCTCACAAAAAGAACTCAAGAAAAAAGGCGGCACTATGCGATTGGGTGGACAGGATATCCACTTGAAACCGAATACGGTCGCATATAAAATCTATAAATCGAAAAATATCCGTGAGCGTTTTCGACATCGCTATGAGGTGAACCCAGAATATGTCGAAAAACTGAAGGAATGCGGAATGTGTTTCTCCGGATATGAAGTGAATGAAAACATAATGCAAATAGTAGAATTGCCAAACCATCCATTCTTTATAGGTGTGCAATATCATCCGGAACTAATTTCCAAGCTGGAAAATCCGGAGCCATTATTCTATAATCTGGTTAAATCTGCTCTCGAACTAAAAAATGAAAAATAAATTGACATCGCCGATTTTATTTCTATTTCTTTCATACAACGAGGAGGTAAACAAATGCAGAGAATATATTGTAAGTCGAAGATACATAAAGCAAAAGTCACTAATGTGGAATTGGATTACGATGGTTCTGCAGAAATAGATATAGATTTATTGGAGTCTGCGGATATCGCACCGTGGGAACAAGTTCAGATTGTTAATTTGGAAAATGGTGAACGCCTATGGACTTACGCAATCCCCGGAGAACGAGGTAGTAAAATTATCGCATTGAAAGGTCCGGCTGCTCGAAAAGCATTTATCGGTGATAGAATTATTATTATTTCTTATGTTATCGCATCCGCCGAGGAATGGGGTAAACGCAATCCAAAAACTGTTCTCGTAGATGAAAATAATAATGTAAAGCAAATAAAATAATATTCACAATAGTATAACATTTCCACTATCATTATCCTCTAATAAGACGATTATTTTTTGCAATTCTTGACTTACTGAAAACATAATGTAAATTTTTACTATGTTAAAACAGATAAAAAGATTGTTTTCTCGAGGTGGGCAATACCGAATAGAATATCATCGAGTATCACCATTTACTGTCCTTGCAATGATTCTAATTGCACTGGCACTGGTGGCATTAATATTTTGGTTCACTGAAATCATAAGAAATAAGATGGTAGAATATAATCGGAGGGTAATGAATACTTATGCTCGCCTGTGGACAATGACTCTATCTCGCTCCATAGAGGGACCAGAATTATCTATTCTATTCGAAGAAATTATCGAGAAGGCAGATTTTCCAATGGTATATACCAATACCGATGGTGAACCTATATACTGGCGCAATTTAGCTGTCCCTGAAAATGATACCAGTGAAGTGGGACGAGAGAAAGTGAAAAAATGGCTGAAACGAAATGGAGGGAAATTCCCGCCAATCGCCATTCGAATACCAGGAAGAAACAAAGTATTGGCATATATTTATTTCGGCGAATCTCCGGTGGTAAAAAGATTGATTTTTATTCCGATATTGCAGGCATTCGTTATGCTGATATTATTCATCATTGGAACTATAATATACAAGAGAATCAAGCGCTATGAACAACAAAATATCTGGCTGGGTCTGGCAAAGGAAGCTGCTCATCAATTGGGAACACCGACATCCTCATTGCTGGGATGGGTAGAATTGATGAACGAGGCAATCAAAGAGGGAGATTATGCGGAAATGAAGCGAATCAATTCTGAGATAGAAAAAGATGTCCGTAATCTATCTCGGATAGTAGTTCGTTTCGGTCAAATAGGCAGTGTGCCAGAATTATCGCCAGTAGATCCCATATTATTCATCCGAGAAATAGTGGCATATTTCCGTGAGAGATTACCACAATTTTCCAGAAATATCGAATTGGTGGAACACTATGAACCAGTTCCTGGAATTATGGCAAATAAATTATTGCTGAACTGGGCGCTGGAAAACCTATTGAAAAATTCTATCGAGGCAATCGGACAAAAAGAGGGAACTATCTGGATAGCTATACGCTCCAGTTTAAATGGAGATGAAGTAAACATCACAGTCAGCGATAATGGCAAAGGAATAGCCTCCGCAGACCAGAAAAAAATATTCTCTCCCGGATATACATCGAAAAAGCGCGGATGGGGTCTGGGATTATCATTGACAAAGCGAATAGTAGAGGATTATCATCACGGAAAGCTTTTTCTATTGGAGAGCCGACCGAATGAAAAAACTACATTCGTAATAGCATTGCCCGCTCATAATAAGAAATCGAATATTTAATCTTTTGTTTTCAATTTTTCATCGGGAATTTTATGCCCCATTTTCTCTTTCTTGGTGCGTAGATAATCGATGTTGAATGGATTAGGTTCTGCGATTATCGGAACCCTTTCCACTATTTTCAATCCATATCCTTCCAATCCCACCACTTTTCTTGGATTATTGGTTAGAAGTCTAATGGAAGTTAGCCCTAAATCGGCTAATATTTGCGCACCGATTCCGTATTCGCGTAAGTCATCATTATGCCCCAGACGACAATTAGCCTCCACAGTATCGAAACCCAAATCCTGAAGATGATACGATTTTATTTTCTCCACCAGACCGATACCCCTACCCTCCTGACGCATATATAATAATACTCCCATTCCTTCCTGTTCTATTTGTCGCATTGCGGAATGAAGTTGGTCACCGCAATCACATCGAAATGAATTCAGCAAATCTCCAGTAAAACATTCCGAATGCACTCGAACCAACACATTTTCCTTGCCCGCTACTTCGCCCTTTATCAGAACTATATGATTTTCCTCCGTGATAATATCCCGATAGATTGCGATATCAAAATCTCCCCATCGAGTCGGCAATTTGGCTCGAGTCACTCTTTCCACAAATTTTTCGGTGTTCCGTCGATATTGAATTAAATCTGCTATAGTGATTATTTTCAAATCGAATTTTTCAGCAAGCTGTTTCAACTGTGGCAATCGAGCCATAGAACCATCCTCGTCCATAATTTCGCACAACACCCCAGCGGGATATAATCCCGCCAAACGAGCCATATCCACAGCAGCTTCGGTATGTCCAGCTCGTCTTAACACGCCACCTTTCATCGCAATCAATGGGAAAATATGTCCTGGTCGAGCAAAATCGTCTGGAACCACATCTGGTTCAGTCAATGCTTTCACTGTTTTTGCTCTATCGTGAGCAGAAATTCCGGTGGTAGTTCCATGTTTATAATCGACCGAAACAGTGAATGCAGTGCCCAATCTGGCAGTATTATCATCCACCATTGGATTGATTTTTAATTCCTCTAAACGTTCTCGTTCCAGCGAAACACATATAAGTCCTCGCCCGTGCTTTGCCATAAAATTTATCATCTCTGGTGTGACCATTTGTGCCGAACCTACAAAATCACCCTCATTCTCACGGTTCTCATCATCCAC
This sequence comes from bacterium, assembly GCA_003645115.1. Classification (GTDB taxonomy): domain Bacteria; phylum UBP14; class UBA6098; order B30-G16; family B30-G16; genus B30-G16. The sequence continues at coordinate 5,874 of QNEG01000111.1, forward strand.
AACTATGATTACTTTGCCCGAACGAAGTTCATCCAATGCCTCTTCTATGTCATTAAATTTCTCATTCATAATTTTTTTCAACCTCGAACTATTATACATATTTATGAGGATATTACAAGATTTTTTTTAGGATTTATCATATTGGTGCTTGAC
>QNEG01000112.1 GCA_003645115.1 bacterium
GTGCTATCCCGGCGAAATAATCGATGTCCAAATCGATTCGATAGTATATAATTTTCCATATTGGCGATACATTTGCATCGGCTGGACAGGTTCGGGCGGAATAACTCCCACCTCGGGGACCGACAATTCTGCCACAGTTACTATCACCGACACTGCGGATATGCAATGGCAATGGTTGGAACAATATTATTTGACATTGGGAGCGATTGGTGGTGCCGATGCACCCACTGGATTGACCGGTGAAGACTGGTATTTCGCCGATAGCACCGCAAATATCCATTGTGATAGTGAAATTATTGGAACAGAGGGAAATCATTATTTCTTTAATCTATGGAATTCCGACCCAACTGATGCAATATTCGACGATGAATATGCCAATACAACCGATGTCCTTATGAATCAGCCATATACGGTTTATGCTAATTATGATAAGGGAGTTAAGCTGACTGTTTCAAAATCACCTATTCACAGTGAGGGCTGGATTTCTATCCAGGGTTCATCCTATTCGGGAGTCGATAGCATCTTCCGATGGTATCCGAAGGGTGATTCTATTCAGGTGGCAGTATCTATAATCGATACACTATCTACCGATAGTGCATATATATTCCAGGGCTGGAATTTCGCTCTCGAGGATACTGCGATTGTAGTGCTGAACGATAATTTCGATGCAATCGCTGAATATGAACTGGCATACAGAGCATTGTTGACCAAATTGCCCGCCGAGACTCTCGGCACTATGACCATAGATGGCGAGGTCTATTCAGGAGCAAATTCTATTCGATATGAGGATTGGTGGATACAGGGTTCGGAACACACCGTTGATGTCTCTGTCGCCGATGATGTAAGTTCCACTCAAAGATATGGTTTCACCCGATGGAGCGATGGAATATTGTCATCATCGAGGACATTAATTGCCGATGCCCCGGAAAGCCTTTCCGCATTATACTGGACAGAGTATTTGGCTACTGTAATCAAAAATCCACGCCAATCTTATGGATGGATTGCTATGGATGGAGAAATTTTCGAATATTCCGATTCTGCATCCAGTTGGGTGTGGAAAGATTCCACCGTTCTGTTCGAGGTTAGTGGGTATGATATCGCTGGATTGTGCAGTGTTTATACATTTACGGATTGGGCGATAGGACCGACCGATACATTTGTGAGCATAGAAATCGATAGCTCTATCGTATTGTATGCCAATTACATAGGAGATACAATTAAACTGGATATCGAACTAAATACCAATATTTGGAATATTGATGATACATTAGACCAACAAGAAACTCGAACTATGCTCGCCGGCGAGGAAATAGTGATTACCAATAATTCCACATTTCCTATTCGGTTGGGATTGCAGGTTACCGATGGTGGCAGTATGACCCCTGCTTATATCCCCGGAGTGGATGAGTTTGTTCTGCGAGCCGTATTCAATGATGCCGTGGAAGTTCCAGAATTTTCCAGTAGTAGAGATTATCTGAAATCGACATTAATATGGGCAACAGACAATGTATTTGGCGCCGGTGGAATCGATATCCCAATCGATGACACGGAAAATTTATGGTTGCAATTTGTGGCACCATCATCACTAACTGCTCCAGGAGATTTTACTATCACTATTACGCTCTGGGTTAGAGCAACATTGCCATAGAAAAAGTAATCAATATGATTAATTTACATTTTTACAAATCTATTGGGAGGTTATGATGAAACATGCGGTCGTTATTATTTTATCTATTATTCATTTATTATCGTGTATATCGTATGGTATTACCTGTTATATCTCTGATGATGCTGGTTCTCCTATATCAGAGATTCGATATTCGAATGAGTCTATCTATGTTACTGGAGAATGGGATATATACGATTTTCCCTGCCCGATAGGAGACATTTATATCGTTCCTAATCGTGATTGGTCGGGAATATCCTATAGAGTATTGGTTGATTGTATTAGTTCATTGCCCAATGCTGTGGAAGGTTGTGGTGGAGCTGGCGCTTTCTATGGTGCACCTATCGCTTTTCCTATTGTCCCGGTGGGAGAATACGATATTGTTATGGATGAAGAACAGGATGGCGCATATAATGCTGGAACCGATTATGTCTTGGGTAATGGAAGTGAACCCGGACTTGTTATTCGCCGTGGTGAACCAGTGCCAGCCTGGCAGATAGCGGAAATTGCCGATTTGAAAGCAGAAGCAGCTGAAGATGCCAGCCTGATTCGTTCCGGAATGGCGATTTATGATGCTTATCAATTATATAATACACTTAGAACTTATGGTGATTTGTGTTTGGCAGTCCTGACAGGTAGTTGGGGTGCTGCAATTTTAACTGGCGGCGGAATCGTTCTCGGTGCTTTGGGAGTGATAACTAATTATAATGATTGGGTAATACAGGTAGGAACAGAACTTCTTAAAGCGCACGCTACACATCAGGCGGAAATTGCCGAGGGTATCGCTGCCGACCCACCAGATTCGCTCAATTATGAATATGTGGCATTGCCATTTCCGTTCTACAATGATTCCATACCCATCGATGATGAATATGCAATTAGATACTATCGAGCTATTCATTGGACATCCGTGTTGAATTCATATCGACAATGCCTATTGAGCACTATCGAACGATATCAGGGAGCTATCGATATGGAGAATGCTTATGCTCAAAGATTACAGGCAAAAATGCTAACTCAATTCTCCGAATTGGTCAAAGATGCTATCGATTCCACTAATTCTGCTTATGCAGCATTGGCTGATATTATCGATTCTATGGGATTGGGTGAGAGTATATATTCCGATTCGGCGAGTTTGGATTCATTGCAACAGAGACTGATTTCGTCTGGATTTTCCACTGATGAAATTAATCGTTTCCATAATATCGGTTTGAATGATGCGCAAATAGAGAGTATTCGCACTCAAATTGTGGCGATACCGATAGATTCTCTAAATGATATGAGTGCATATCAATTTTTGGATTCGCTCGGCGATAGATTGACTCAATCTCATACTCCCCTGGATTCACTTGCCGATTTTGGTTTAAAAATTGTAGATTCCTTGACCGACGGAAGTTATAGTTTCCCGGATAGGGATCCGATAGTGGAAATCAATGGACCGTATTATACAGTCGAAGATTCGAGCATTAATTTTTCTGCGTCCGGAACAAATGACCCTTATGGATATTCAATCGATTACTACTGGGAACTCGATGGCGATGGCGAATTCGATGATGGCATAATCCAAACGCCAACCTGGATTTATAATGAACCAGGAATATACATTGTGGGATTAAAAGTAGAAAATGAAATAGGATATGTGGGGTATGGATTTACCTATGTGATTGTCGATATCGGCAATAGATGTCCGCAATTCACCTCTACCGAACCGGATACACCATTTGTATTGGAGACCATCACTAAATCGTCCATAAATTTCTCTGTCACATTCGATGATCCGGAATCTGACCCTGTGACAGCAAGTTGGTTCTTGAATGATACTCCAGTCGGTTCGGGAAATAGTTATTTATTCTCCGAAAGCGATACCGGTATTTATCGGATAGTATGTGTCATTTCTGATGATATCCCCGGAAATAGGGACAATAGACACTGGTGGAAAGTTCATATTATCGAGGATCTGGAAATAGAGCAGGATTATATGATGCAGGATAATTCAGTTGTTGCATCGGTTATACCAAATCCATTTAATGCTATCTCTGAAATTAAATTTAATTTGACAAAACAATCTATGATTTCTATATCTATATTCGACATATCGGGACACAAAATTAGAATGCTTTTATGTGAAACTCTGTCAGCAGGAAAACACAGTGTAATATGGGATGGAACAGATGATACTGGTAATTATGTAAAATCTGGAGTTTATCTGGTGAATTTATCTGTGAACGATAAAATATTGACTGAAAAGGTAGTATTGATTAAATAATCTATCTTATTCGCTAATATAGGAGGTTTTAAATGAGAATAGAGAAGCATCCAATACTCGATTTCGAGCGTGGAAAAAAAGTAGCTTTCAAATTCGAGGGAAAGACAATGTATGGATATGAGGGAGAACCGATTGCTGCAGCACTTCACGATAATGGAGTGAAAGTGCTTCGCTATTCTATCAGACATAATCGCCCTCGAGGATTTTTCTGCGCAATCGGCAGATGTTCATCCTGCCTGATGGAAGTCGATGGAATACCAAACATCAGAACCTGTATCACTCCTTTAAAAGAGGGTATGGAAATTCGTTTGCAGAAGGGAAAGGGCAAAATCGTATAATTGATATAATTAGATAATTAGGGAGTGTAAATATGTCTCAAAACCAGATAATAGCAGTTTGCGGATTGATTTGCAGTGAATGCGACATTTTTAGGGCATCGGAAAATCCCCAAATCGCACAGGATATTGCTAAATGGTTCAAAACCGAACAGGGTAAGGATATTAATATCGAGAATATTAGGTGCGACGGTTGTCGAGGAAATCGAAATCAGCACTGGTCTCCGAATTGCTGGATATTGAAATGCTGTGTGGATAACCGAAATTTGGACTATTGCTACCAGTGTGAACAATTCCCCTGTGATAATCTGGCAGAATGGGCTGATGGTTGTCGGAGTTATCAGGATGCATTGGAAAGATTGAAAAAAATGTTGAAATGATGTTGATGTAGTTATAATGTTAAAAGCAATGCATTTTTTGTTAACTTATGTTTGTGATTACGAATGCGAACATCGTTTTATATATAGCAGTCCGAAAGCTAAATGAATCTTCACTTTGAAACAAATAAGATGGGGAAGATAGTAAGTTGAAAGTTATAATAAGCAAGTAATTTTAAAGAGAAAACAATCATATCCTTAATATGAAAAACCTCTTAAAACCCACTAATATGAGTAATTAAATATCGAGAATTATTAGATTTTGCTTAAAATCATTTATACAAACTCGGGGATACTGTTATCAGTGAAAATAACATCTGGCGGGAATTCATATCTTTTCGGCAAAACTAATTATTTCCCAAAATTTGGCGATAGAAATTTTCCGCCTCGACCGTTCTATTTTTTATCCAATCTATTCGATTTTTATACCATAGTATTGTGTTGGCGAATTGCTCATCGAAATTTGCCTGCGGTCGCCAGCCGAGATTTTTTATCTTATCCCAGTTTACACAATATCTCCTATCGTGTCCCAATCTATCCTTTACATAATCGATTAGATTTTTCGGTTTGCCCAAAATGGCTAAAATTTTCTCTGCTATCTGGATATTGGGATGCAATTCCGAAGCACCGATATTATATATTTCACCAACCGTTCCTTTTTTTAGCAAAAGTAGTAATGCGCGACAGTTATCCTCCACATATAACCAATCTCGGATGTTTTTGCCATCGCCGTATAAAGGCAATTTCTGGTCATCCATCGCCAGCGAGACAAATCGAGGTATCAGCTTTTCCGGATATTGATATGGTCCATAGTTGTTTGAACTCCTCGCTATTATCACTGGAACATTGAATGAGGTGAAATAAGCATTGCATATCATATCGGCAGCTGCTTTTGATGCCGAATATGGACTGGATGGCCGCAACGGAGAATTCTCATCCGTGGAACCGCTTTCTACAGAACCATATACCTCGTCGGTAGAAATATGCAGGAATATTTCTGGTTTGCTATCTTCAGCCAGTTCTAACAACACTCTCACTCCCTCCACATTTGTTTTCATAAATGGTGATGCATTATGAATAGAACGGTCAACATGAGATTCAGCAGCGAAATTTATCACCCAATTCACTCCTCTCATTAAATCCGCACTATCATTCGGATTGACAATATCTCCGCGACGAAATTTTATGTTTGGATTATCGATTATATTCTTTAAATTATCCAGACTGCCTGCATAGGTTAATTTATCTAATATTCGTATCTCGTCGATATCGGGCTCTTTTAACAACATTTTTACAAAATTAGAGCCAATAAATCCTGCGCCACCAGTTATGAAAACTTTTTTTCCCACTCCAAAC
>QNEG01000113.1 GCA_003645115.1 bacterium
CCATCTGCGTAAAGCAGATAGGAAAAAATAATTTTTCGCTTGATTTTTGGATTAGAGTGATTATTATTTATTTTTAATAATTTCTTAAATGTGTTTTAATGTTAATTTGATTATGGAGGGATAAAATATGCGAATTACCAAGAGGAAAAATCTTAAAAGAAGGCGAAAGCACGGATTTCGTGCACGAATGTCAACTCACTCCGGTAGGAGAATAATTGCTCGTCGCCGAAAAAAAGGCAGAAAACGATTGGTAGTGAAAACTCCTCGTAAGGGAAGCACTAAATAGGATTTACTTGTTACGAGTTCATCCTTATTCTATACAGCGCTCCAAATGTTTTGGGGCGCTTTTTATTTTAATTCGATTCAAATTTCATTTTTCCTTACAGGTGATTATCACTATATTAGGCAGATAAATGGGGAGGAGATAATGAATAATCCCAGATTTTTTTTATTAGCAATATCGATTATGCTTATCGGTTTTTGTTATGGCGATAAGCCACCGATAACCCGCTGGATAGACCCCTTGGGCGGAAAACCGATTACTCCGCAGGAATATCGGTCAAAATTTGGATTTCCACAACGACCACTAAAATTGGGTATAGTTTCAAAATCGTCCAACAATTCGACTAATCTTGTGGAAATAGTGGTAAATGCATCGATTTATAGTTACATTCAGGATAAAATTTCACGGTATGGGGAGGATTTGGAATCGGATGGTTATTCGGTGCGGATAGACACTATGAGTTCTGGCAGTGCCGATGATTTGCGAGAACTTTTTCAATCACTTCGCCCAGATATAGTCGGCGCAGTCCTGGTTGGAAATTTGCCAGTAAAATGGTATAGAATCGAGGAATATGAAGAAGAGGATACAATAATAGAAATATTTCCCTGCGATTATTATCTTATGGAATTGGACGGTATCTGGTGTGATTACGAAAACGATGGAATACTCGATGAACATCTTTTGTATTATAATAATGAAGCAGAAATATTTCTGGGCAGGATAGACCCCTCTCGTCTAACTTACGGCGACCCTGTGGATTTATTACGAAAATATTTCGACAAGAATCACAGTTATCGAACCGGTGAAATGCCGGTATGGGCATCGGCATTGTCCTATGAATACAAGGATTGGCATCCTTGGTTCGAATATACTTTTGAAGAATATGAATATGCGGAAATAGTCAGAGATACATTAATTTTTTCTGCTGGAGATTATCAAGGAAGAATTAGAAATTTGCCGTATGAGATGGTAAGTATAATGTGCCATTCATCACCTTGGCGACACTATATGGATCCCACTTTGACATTCAACAACGACCTGGGTATGCTTCCGCCAAATGCAAATTTTTATCATTTATTCGCTTGTTCTGGAGCCAGATTTGTGGAACAAAATGATTTGGGTAGCACATATCTATTTTGTGGACCACGCTCACTAACAGTGGTGGGTAGTAGCAAAACCGGAAGTATTTATATGATTGGCGCACTCACCGATTTTTTTCAATATCTACGAGTGGAAACTATCGGCGAGGCAATGAGAGATATACTCAGCGAATACGGTGATTGGAATCCATATTGGCATTACGGATTGGTCACATTGGGTGATCCCACTTTAAGATTGGTCTATACCAGCAGAGGCACTGTGGCTGTGGATACGATGACTTGCACTCCCGATGGTTTCTTACTCAATACCCCGGGAAATGCCACCGATGTGGAAATATTGTCCTCGGAAACCGAAATGAATATTTATGTCCTTAATGGAGGATGTAGCTGGTATTACAATATAGAGAGTTTTCGGTTCAATGGTTCAGCGGTTTGGAATACCGGTTATGCTCACACTGCAATAGCTGGCACCGGTGATATGGTGATATCCGAAAATGCCGATTATCCATTTATCGCCAGCGAGGGTGCGCCGTTATCCATAGGGATGTTAAACCATTGGTCATATTGGTCGATTGAACGAGGAGAAGGATACTTCTCTCATCCATATTTGCTGGGTGCAGATTCTATAAATGCAATTGTATATACTCATTGGTCTCCCGCCGATGAGGAGCCACTTTGCCAGATTTATCTCACTTTTTATCATTCACACACCTGGGACCCTGCGGATGGCTTCGATTTCCTGATTTCAGAGAGCACAAATGAAAAATTATATCCCCATGCTGTGCTGGATTCATCTGGAATTTATTGGGTATTCTGGACTGAAATTATGCCCGATGGTCCCAGAATATTGGCAAGTTATATTATAGATGGTGAGATATCTGAACCAGAAATAGTGGGAAGAGGAATTATGTCCACCGCTTTGGTATCCAGTGATAATAAACTTTGGCTATTCTGGAAATCTCTGGATAGCAAACTATGGAGCAGTTCATTACTCTCGGGTTATTGGATGCCGGCAACTTGCATTTTCGAGGAATGCAAAGTAGCTGATATTCGAGCTATACCGGATGAAACCGGTCAACCGGTTCTCATTATCACAGGTATCGATTATGAAAACAATAGCGAGATATATACTCTATCCCGTGAAAGTAGTAGTTGGTTATCCACGCGATTGACATACAGTGCTGGACCGGATTTCCATCCCGATGGTTTAGTGCTTCCCGATGGCACCATATTACTCGCATGGATAAATGGATGCTCCGGAAATCTTCAGGCTCGATGGAATATTTTCGAGATGAACCAGATTAAATCTGATATCCCCAACAGGATGGAGAATTCCATTATGATATATCCCTCCCCATTTAATGACATAGTCCAAATAAAATGGGAACCACATCAAGAAAGCGAAGTCCGCATATTCGATATCAATGGTAAATTGATAGACCAAATATCTGGTGCGGGCAAAGTATTATGGAATGCCACCCAGCACTCTTCGGGATTATACTTCGTGAATGTCGAATCACTGGGAACTGTAAAGGTTTTTCATTTGAAATGAAGTCGAGAAATCAAATTCGTGATAAATTAGTGGAGGGAAATCTCAAGAAAGCAGTGCTTTCCCTTGCCTTGCCTATGGCATTGGGCAATGTAGTCCAGAATATATTCAGTTTGACCGATATGTATTTTGTGGGACGATTAGGTTCTGTAGCTCTGGCAGCAGTGGGAATGGCAGCAGTAGTCAATATGGCAACTATCACCCTGTTGGTGGGAATTTCTACTGCTACTCGAGCTATGGTATCTCGATATATCGGCGCTGAAGATTCTTACAATGCTCACAAATCCGCAGTAGGTTCTTTTTATTTCGGTATTGTAGTATCGGTGGGATTAGCAATTTTTGGAATCCTGCTGGCAAAAATTGTGTTGAACCTAATGGGCGCCGAGGGCGATTTACTCGATAAATCCACAGGATACCTTCGAATAATGATGTGTGGTAGTTTCTCGATAGTATTTACATTCGTGGTGAATTCGATATTGCAGGGCGCCGGTGATGCTCGAACACCGATGTTGATTACTATCGGAGCGGTAGCATTGAATATCATTCTCGACCCGATGTTTATTTTTGGGATAGGATTTTTCCCAAAATGGGGAATAAATGGCGCCGCGGTTGCTACTGTAATATCTCGCTTTATTGGTGCACTCGTAGGATTCCTTCTGCTTGTTCGAGGAGTTAATGCATTCAAAATTCATTTACTTGATTTCAAGACTGATTTTAATATAATTAAAAGATTTCTTCATATCGGGTTGCCCGGTGGCGGACAGACATTGCTGTCCAATCTTATGGGATTTATTATGATGAGAATAGCTGCCGGGTTTGGAGTATATACTACCGCCGCCTATACTATCGGCATTCGGCTAAATATGATGGGATTGCTACCCGGTTTCGCTCTGGGAAATGCAGTAGCAACAGTGGTCGGACAGAATCTGGGCGCAGAAAAAAAGAAACGAGCCAAACAGGGAGCATTATGGGGTGTTAAATTTTATGAAATATTTGTCATTCCGCTGACTATTTTGTATTATTTGTTCGCACCGAATATTGTCGCTCTGTTTAATTATAACGAAAAAATATTGAAATTGGGAACGGAATATCTACGGATTGTGCCATTATCGTATCCAATTTATGCAATCGGCGCTATATTGTTGCTGGCAATCAACGGTGCGGGACATACTATGAAATCGTTCTGGGCTCGATTTGCAGCTCTTTATATTGTTCAATTACCATTGGCACTTGTATTGACAAAATATTTCGATGCCACAGGTATATGGTGGGCAATTTTCGCCGGGATGATTGCTCAAACACTGTTCATTTCACCATATTTTATCTCGATGAAATGGGCTACTGTTGGGAAATGGCACCAGGATTGATAAATGTATCTATATAGGGAAAATAATTGTTTCGGCCAATATAAAATAGGAAGGATGGAGCGATATGAATAGACAGGACAAGATAATAGAATATTTTCGTTATCTAAAAGATGTGGGAGAAAATGAATTACCAATTCCCGATATGGCTGAAAGTGGTCGCTCCAGCGGGAATACTTCCCAGTCGGAATACGAAAAGAATAAGCGACTGGAGTTATCCGATTATAAATCTAAATCCCAGCGATTAAATGAAATCGGTAATGAGATAAAAAATTGCCAGAATTGTGCTCTTCACAAAAGTCGGAACAATACTGTTCAGGGAATGGGTAATCCCGATGCCGATATAATGTTTATCGGTGAAGCGCCCGGTGCCGAAGAAGATAGACTGGGATTACCATTTGTGGGTCGAGCGGGCAAGTTGCTGGATAAAATACTCGTCGCCGCTGGATTGACCAGAGACGATGTTTTCATTACCAATATCCTAAAATGCCGGCCGCCGGATAATCGCGACCCTATGCCAGCAGAACAAATTAAATGTATGCCATTCCTTATTCGTCAGATAGAAGTAATCGAACCGAAAATTATCTGTTGTCTGGGAAGAATCTCTGCTCAAGGAATATTGAAAACAAAAATTGCGCTGGGAAAGCTCAGAGGTCAGGTGCATTCTTTTCGTGGAATACCATTGATAGCCACATATCATCCTGCTGCCATATTGCGAAATGATAATTTGAAAAGACCGACCTGGGATGATTTCCAATTTATGCTGAAAACATTGGAAAAATTAAAAGAAAAGGAATGATATGCTTATTTCCATAATCATTCTGGGGATTATTCAGGGACTAACCGAATTTTTACCGATTTCCAGTTCCGGACATTTAGTGATAGGAAAGGCTCTATTGGGTATTCGGCAACCCGATGCTACTATGGAAATTTTTCTTCATCTTGGAACTCTAATCGCTATTATTTACTATTATCGTGGTAGAATTTGGATTATGCTGGATTGTATTATTAAACGAAATTTCAATACTTCCCAAGGCATAGAATCGATATTCATTTTGTGGGCTTCCATCCCCGCAGCAGTGGTGGGTATATTATTGGGAGAAATCATCGAATCATTGTTCTCATCGCCATCGATTGCAACGATTATGCTAATTTTCACTGGATTACTCTTGATTTCTACGCATTGGATAAGACAGCAAAGAAATAATTCTCTCGGTTGGTTAAACACATTTGCCATAGGAATAGCTCAAGCAATCGCCATATTACCGGGTATCTCACGCAGTGGGATTACTATAACTACTGCACTGTGGAGTGGAATTGGCTACGAGAAAAGCGCAGAGTTCTCGTTTTTATTGGCGATTCCGGCAATATCGGGAGCGATAATGCTGAAAATAATTCACATTATAAAATCGGGGATATGTCCATCGCTATCATTGTTGGTCGGTGTTATTGTCTCGGCGATAGTGGGATATATTTCCTTGATAATTTTAATCCCCATACTCAAGCGTGGCAAGTTCTGGATGTTCGGAATTTATTGCATTATTATCGGAATAACTGGGACAATTATATTGACAAACTGAATGTTAACAATTTATTTATAATATAATATAAACTAATGTGTTCTGGAGGAAAATGTGTTAATGTAATGGGGGAATAATTATGAGGTATATTATAAC
>QNEG01000114.1 GCA_003645115.1 bacterium
AAATTCTAATCAAATATTGATTGTAATATTTCATAATATATTCGAGTAATTTTTGTCCTTGCGAGCTCATAAATTATACTTATCTTTTTTATGTTAATCAAAAAGGGGGGTTTGTTATGAAAAGGATTTTGATTGGTGTTATAATTATGCTTGCATTCTCGTTATCATTAGCGAGTTCGCAGACTATGCTCGGTGCTATTCAATCCGAATACCAAAGCGGAAAAATTAGTTTCGACCAGGCTATGCTATATAAGTGTTATGCTGTCCTGGACCATCAGCGGTTGCCCGCACGATTTCAGGAACTCGAACCACCACGCTCGGGAACTTATGTGTTAACTGAAATATACCAAAATTGGGACCAATTATCACAGAGGACACAGGTAACTCTTCGAACATTACTGGTCAGACCATCGGGATTGCCCAATACTTATGATACTTCGCATTTTAGATTCCACTATACGCTCACCGGTGATGATGCTGTCTCTGGTGAGACCTATGTCCACAATATGGCGACTCGGTTCGAGGATGCATACGATTTCCTGGTGGATTCTCGCCAATATTATGCTCCACCATCTGATGGTTCTGCCGGTGGAAACAGCAAATATGATGTGTATATAAAATCTCTTCCCAGTGGAGTCCTTGGATATACTCAACCCGAAGTAGCTGGTTCATATCCCTGGGATGATGCCACCAGTTATATCGCGATGCGGAATAGTTACTACGGTTATGGTCCCGAGTTGCCTACTATCGAGGTTACTTCAGTTCACGAATATTTCCACGCAGTCCAATTCGCATATAGTTATAATCAACCCGGCTGGATTATGGAAGTTTCTTCGGTATGGATAGAGGATGAAATGTATCCAGCAAACGATGATGAGCATTATTATCTGTCGGAATTTTTCGATTATCCACATATATCGATAACTCGCCAACCATCCGACCCAACTTACGGACTTCACTGCTATGCATCTTATATTTTCGCACAATATATCTCGGAGGCTTATGCGGATTCAGCTATGAGACAAATCTGGGAGGATAATAGATATTCCTCCGTATTGACATCGATTCAGAATGTAATGTCAGGGTATGGTTCCAGCAGAACTAATGCATTCGCAGAATTCTGGGTGTGGAATTATTTCACTGGTCCTCGCCATATTTCCGGTTTATATCCCGAGGGAGCAGATTATCCTACCGTGGAAATCGAACGCACGCATAGTTCGTATCCCGCTAATGGTTCTTCATCACATTCACCGGAGGCGCTGGCGAGTAATTATATCGTGTTTAATATTCCCAGCGGTGCATCGGGACCGTTTTCTATCACTTTCGATGGCGCAGATGCTGCTAACTGGGTGGTCCAATTAGTTATCCCAGAAAGTGGAACCTACGATGTTAGGCGAATGTCGCTCAATGCATACGGTTATGGATATTTGACTCTCGAGGAGAGCGAATATTCCGGACATACATCGGTAATTTTAGTAATAGGCAATGTATCCACCAGTGGCGGTGGAGCGAACTATACCTATCACGCAGATTTCGAGGAGGTGGGACCATCGTATGACCCACCATTGAATTTAGTAGCGGAAAGCGGACATTCTGGTGAGGTTCCATTGACTTGGGACCCACCCATAGGTGGCGGTGTCGGTGGAACTGTCGAGCTTTCCAATGACGATGGAACCCCTGCTTCATATATCCCCTGGGACCTTACAGCTTATGGATATGGATATGTAGATTTAGAATGCGCAAAATTTAATGCCGCCAGCGATTGCACATTGAAACAAGTGAAAGTATATTTTTGGGGTTCGGATAATATTACATTCCACATAGTGCAGGATGATGGCGGTATGCCGGGAACAGATTTTACCGGTTCGCCTTTCACGGCTTCTGTGACCGATGGCGACTGGACTACGATAGACATCTCCGGTGATGGAATACCACTTCCCGCGGGTGATTTCTGGATTACCTATGAGAGAACCGCCGATATGCCAGCCTGCGCAGTCGATTCTGATACTTCGGCAGGAAACCCCAATGCGTTCCACGATAATGCCGACAACTGGTTTATGGGACTCGGTGATTACTTGATGCGAGCCGTGGTAACCTCTCCATCCGGCGAAGTTACTGTGACTGGATATACTATATACCGTTCCAATACCACTGGTGGACCATATAGCTCTATCGGGACATCATCCACAGAATCCTATACAGATATGTCGGTAGTGGATGGAAACACTTATTATTATGTGGCTACTGCAAATTATAGCGATGGCGGAGAGAGTGGTTATTCCAATGAGGATATGGCGGTCCCGGGAACAGGCGGTGGTGGAGAATATGACACTTTACACTACGATGATGGTTCACTCGATTATGTAACTGCCGGTTTGGAATGGGGATGGGAATGCGCAGTGGTATTCGAACCTGAGGAACCCTGTCAACTTATGGCGTTGAGATATCTGGTATATCCCGATTCGTCCAGCACAGGAATATTTGGCGTAGGGATGTATCATTGGACTGGAAGTAGAATATCCACTCCGGTTTTCGATGCATTTCCCACAATATTCAATCCCGGTGCCGATGGATGGACAGAACTGGATATGTCAGGTTTAGATTTATATTTTTCCAGCGGATTCGCCGCATCTTTCGTGGTATATGATAGCACCACCAGATTGGGAATGGATGATGCAGATGACGATTATTCATTTTTCTATGATCCGGAATATGAGATGTGGTTCGGTGCCGATTATAAATTTTACATTCAAGCTGTGATTAGATATCTGGAAACTGGCGAAACTTACAATCTTTCCGGGCAGGTTACTCTTTCCGGTGGCACCGGTGGTTCTCCGCCTCCGGATGACCTTTCAGGCAGTATAGTCAGAGTTATAGAAACTGGCGATGCCGATACTACCGATATAGATGGAAATTATGAAATCGAATTATCCTCAGGAGTATATACAATAGAAGCCTGGCGTCCGGGATATGTCCCACAAAATGTTACTTTAGGTATAGAGGGCGCAGATGTTATACAAAATTTCTCACTGATACCTTACGACACTCCATTGAATCGTCCCAGGAATCCGCTGGCATTCAGCTATCTCGATGGTGAAGTGTTATTGACCTGGGACCCACCGGCTGGATATCCGGGAACTTCCGAGCAAATATACTTTTTCGACCCCACGGTAGATACAATCCGATATATGGATAGTCTTTCTGCCGGTGATATATTCGACACTCGATTTGCTGTTTGGTTTCCCTGCACATTGACCTCGGCGGGGATTATATTCTATAGCACATCATCTTATCCCGATGTCTCTGTGCATATCTGGGGTGATGATGGTGCTGGTTATCCCGACCTCGATAATGAACTGATAGATTCGATGGTAATTTCTCCCACTCCAGACTCTTCGGGATATGT
The DNA here is from genome assembly GCA_003645115.1 of bacterium. Taxonomy (GTDB): domain Bacteria; phylum UBP14; class UBA6098; order B30-G16; family B30-G16; genus B30-G16. The sequence goes on from QNEG01000114.1 coordinate 3,407, forward strand.
GAAATGGACAGAAATCGATTTTTCTGAAGAGGGATTAGTAATTTGGCCTGGACAAAAGATTCATCTCGGTGTTCGATTACTTTCCAACCGTCCGTCGGTTACTGCTTCCAGTCCGGAACCAACTACAGAACCGCCTGTATCCAGATATTATTCGCATTCCAGTAGCGCATGGATTGCTTGGGGGGAAATGTTTGAGTATATAGAAGTTACATATTTCTCTGGCGAGTCCAGAAGAATAACTCACCCAATCCATTCCGACAGGGATTATATTCCTGTCTCAAGATACCGTGACGAATTATCATCTTCGTATGGAATATTTTCTCCCTCGTTTGAAGTCGCCAGTTCGCGAGCGCTTCCATTTAGAGGAAGCGCATCTCTGATTGCTCCCTTGGAAATTGCTGATTTAAATGAATTTTGGATTTATCATTCGGAATCGGAAAGCGGACCATACGAATATATCGGTTCTGTTAGTGAGCCGGATTCGTTTGTGTTCATTCACGAGGGTGCCACTAATGGAATTCTGAATTATTACTATATAATCGCATATTATGACCACGGCTATTCCGACCCATCGGATACTGTGTCGGCTTTACCGCTCGAATGGAATGATAGCGCCTGGGTGCTGCTGGTGGATGACGATGGCAGTAGTTATTTCACCCTAAACGATGGTTCGATGCCGCAGGATGAGGGAATTCCCCTTGCGCAAATATTATTAGATATCGATGTCCCATTCAATGTGGTAGAACTTCCGCCCGGATACTATATCGATGACGAAGACCTGATGGATTATCAGGCGATAATATGGAACTGTGGTATAGGATACGCTGGCGGATGGACTGTCGATGATAGCGAAGAAGTTAATATAAAATCCTATCTGGATGCTGGCGGAAAATTTGCGTTGTTCTCCCAAGATTATATATATGATATATATGGTGCTACTGCATCAACATTTTCTACGGGAGATTTTATCTATGATTATCTCGGCGTCAGTCAGGTATATCAGGATGCCTGGACTATTAGCGGAGACACCACAGGTTCATATACTGGATATGATTTCGCTGCCGGACAATCGTTCGATGTAGGAAATCCATATAATAATTGGACAGTTTATGCCGACTACATTATGTCATTTTCCGGCGATACAATGATGACTTTGAGTATCAGTGGGACTAATGGCGCAGTCGGTGTGACACTGGAGGAATCCAGTTTCCAGACTGCATTTCTCGCAACTACTCCATTCAGTATGCTGGATGGAACTCATCCCAATACTGTGGAGGAATTCATACGGAGATTGTTATTCGACTATTTCGATGTGCACGACCCATCCGCAGTGGATTCGGTTACTGTTGAATATGAACTCGATGCTGGCTGGCATCTATTATCCATACCTATGGAACCCGCAGACAATACCACGGACAATGTGTTCATCGGCAATTCCGAGGTTCTTGGATACGATGCTATCGGAGATACTTTTTACACTCCCGCTACTATTCAGCCCGGAGTGGGATATTTTGTCCTGTTCGAATCATCGGCATCGTTCGAGGTTACCGGCGTGCAGGTGGACACTATACAAACAGAATTATATCCATTGTGGAATCTGGTGGGTGTGCCCTGGAATTCCAGTGGAACACTATCTTTCGACGATGCCTCGTTCACTCCACATAATTTCATAAACAATTCTTTCTTCGGTTATGCTAATGATTTCGGTTCATATTATATTCCAACCGAAGCCGAAGTTGGACGAGGTTATTGGGTAGCGGTATCCGATGATTGCACATTTCGATTCCCTGATGAAAGCGGATTATTTGGAATGAGCGGAAAAGCTGGCACATATTCCGGTATGCCACCAGCTCCACCGATAAGCACTAAACCACGCAAAGCTGGAGTTAGTGATATTTATCCCAATCCATTTAATGCAACCTGCGCAGTAAATATATTCGTTCCTGAAGGAGAAAAAATTTCCTGGCAAATTCGTGATATTTCTGGGAAGATAGTATTTGAGCAAAACCGCACAATGGAAGCGGGAAATCATATCCTGCGCTGGGATGGAAATAATTCCGAGGGAAAGGATTGCCCATCGGGTATCTATTTTATGACTATCGAAATGGCGGAAAAGCAATTCAAACGCAGAGCATTGCTGATAAAATAAGTGGTGATACTTATATTCCCATATTCATTTCTGGGAACCAATTATTGTGAGGTATATTGAAATGAATAGAATATTTTCATTTATTTTCCTCGCGGTTTTATCATTATCATTTGCCAATTGGGTATTGGTGGATGATGCGCCGTTCTGCGGACACCACGACAGATACACTTATCAGGTGCTGTGGGATAGTTTGACTGCGCACGGCGCCACGGTGAATTTCACCACCGATGTGGGGCGATTTCCAGATTTGTCTGGCTATGACTTGGTCATATTGATG
>QNEG01000115.1 GCA_003645115.1 bacterium
ATCGAGCACAGAATTATGGTTCCACCTGGCATCTCCGGGATTATCCAGAAAATCCAGGAGGGCGAATTCACTGTGGAAGAAACTGTTTGTATTCTCCAAGATGGAAATGATAACGCTATCGAACTGACTATGATGCAAAAATGGCCTGTGCGAACTCCTCGACCATATAAGACCAAGCAAAAACCCTGGATGCCATTGGTAACCGGTCAACGGATATTGGATACATTTGTTCCTGTAGCCAAGGGCGGAACTGCTTGTGTGCCAGGTCCGTTCGGGTCGGGAAAGACTGTGATTCAGCATCAACTCGCAAAATGGTGCGATGCAGAAATTATCGTATATGTGGGCTGTGGCGAACGCGGAAACGAGATGACCGATGTGCTGACCGAATTCCCCGAATTAGAAGACCCAAAAACCGGACGACCATTGATGGAAAGAACTGTGCTTATCGCAAATACATCCAATATGCCAGTTGCAGCGCGAGAAGCATCTGTTTATACTGGAATTACTATCGCAGAATATTTTCGTGATATGGGCTATTCGGTTGCATTGATGGCTGATTCCACATCGCGTTGGGCAGAGGCGATGCGAGAAATTTCCGGACGATTGGAGGAAATGCCCGGCGAGGAGGGTTATCCTGCATATCTCGGTCGAAGGATTGCCGAATTCTACGAGCGCTCGGGATTTGTGGAAACACTCGGTTCCGAGAGTCGTCAGGGAGCACTTTCTGTGATAGGCGCAGTATCTCCTCCCGGCGGAGACCTTTCCGACCCGGTGGTTCAGGCGACTCTTCGAGTAGTGCGAGTATTTTGGTCGCTCAAGGCTGAACTCGCATATCAACGACATTTTCCTGCTATTTCATGGCTGGAATCATATACATTGTATCAAAATAACCTCGATGATTGGTATAAGGAAAATCTGGGCGAGGAATTTGTCAAACAGCGTAATCATGCTATGGCGCTGTTGCAAAAAGAATCGGAATTGCAGGAAATCGTTCGTCTGGTGGGCGCAGAATCATTACCAGAAAGCGATAGATTGATATTGGAGGTAGCAAAATCGTTGCGCGAGGATTTCCTTCAACAGCACGCATTTCACCAGGTAGATACATATTGTCCGATTGAAAAACAAAAGGCTTTGCTGGATTTGATATTGTATTTCGAACCACAGGCGAAACGCGCATTGGAAGCCGAAGTCCCATTCGAGAAAATTTCTGATTTACCGGAACGCGAGGATATTGCCAGGGCTAAATATATGCCCCACGAAGAAATCGAAACTGAATTCCCAAAAATTAAGCAGAGATTGAAAGAAGCGATAAATCGTCTAATCGAGGAAAACAGTTAACCTCAGATGCAACCGCATCCTTTAGGTTGCGGTGAACAGTCCCGACTGGTGGGGATGGAACACAAGGAGTTAGAAATAGAGGCGAAAAATCCCAAAAATGGGAGTAAAATAGTTCTCGTTTAACCAGTTAGAACAAATCGCAGGAGACATATAATCGAATACCGAAGGAGGGAAAATATGGAATGTCCAGAATTGAACAATAATATGAACCGATGCAATTGCACCTATGAACCTTGCTCGCGCAAGGGAAGATGTTGTCAATGTATCCAATATCATCGCGCGATGGGAGAATTGCCCGCTTGCTATTTTAATGCCAAAGAGGAAAGAACATATAATCGTTCCATCAGCTATTTTGTATCTAATAGGAAATAACTAAATAAAAAATGAATAATACTATAAGAAAAATATTCTGGGCAATTTTTTTTATATCCATACTAATATCGATTATTTCAGCGGACAGCCGTGATATCGAACTCGCTCGACGATTTTTGGTAATCGAGAAATACGAGAAAGCGGTAGATGTTCTGGAACCATTGTATGCGCAAAATCCCGATGACCCGGAGATACGCTCGCTATTAGTGGAGGCATATACTGGTGCAAAAATGTATGATAAACTAACCTCATTGCTCAACAATATTCTGCTCGAGGAACCAAATAATTACAAACTATGGATACAGTTAGGCGGGATATATCTTTCGCAAAACAATCCTAAACATGCGATGGACGCATTCGATAGAGCAATCGCAATCGCACCGAATAATTCTGCTATCGTGGTTCAAATACATTCTTTACTTCAGCAGTGGAGTTTTATCGACGAGGATATAAAATTCCTGCGGGATGCTCGCGAAAGGTTCGACGATGATAACTTATTCGCATTGCAGATGGCTCGACTATATGAGATAAAGGGTGAATTCGATGAGGTAGTAAAAGAATATTCTCGCTATCTGAAATCTCATCCGGATAGATTTCGAGAAGTGGAAAATCGAATTAAGGTTACCGAGCGCACCGAAGAAGAATTGCAAAGTTTGCGAAAGGAATTAAACAATTTATTCGATACTCAAGTCCCGCGCTGGCAACCGTGGAGCCTTATTGCTACGGTAGAAATAATGTTAGGAAATTATAGTAATGCACTGGATGCAATGATAAATGCGGAAGATGAGCGAGCAGATGCTCACAAGGGCAGATTGATGACTGCATTTGTGGATGAAATGATTCGTATAGGGCAATTTGAGATTGCAGTGGAAGGTGCACGGTATTTGATTGCAAATACTGGCGCCAATTACGCTCGAACAGGAAGATTATATCTGGCGAGAGCATTAAAGGGCGCAGGCGATTACACTGAAGCATTGGTTCATTTGGATACTTTGCTGATGGCGAGAATTCCACCTATTTCACAGGATGCGGCGATATTACTGGCTGAAATATTGTTGGAAAATCTTAATAATCCAGATAGCGCACAACAGGTTATCGATAATTTTTCTGAAACACAAAAAAGAGGCGAATCACTGGGCGAGGAAGGATTGTTCATTAAGGGAAAGATATTTATCTATAAAAAGCAATTCGATAAGGCAAAAACATTCTTAAATCGAGCATTGGAGAATAATGCTCAAAGCGAAAAACTGGCATACTTGCTGGGGATGACATACTTCTTTTCGGGTTCCTATGATACTGCCAACACTGCATTGCACAATATCGTGGCTCGTTTCCCGAAATCCACTATGGGCAACGAAGCGGTGGAATTACTATTGATTATGCAGACACAAAAGGATATGCTGGATGATATAAGGGAACCACTATACTCGATGTTCGTTCGTGATACCGCTTCGGCAGTGGAAATCTGGCAAAAGCTCGCAGAAAAAAATCTGGCTTCCATCGGAGATTTTGTCCTGTGGAAACTGGGAATATCTCAACTATCATTGGGACAGGAACAGGCGGTTAATACATTCAGTGAACTGGTAGATAAATTTCCAGAAAGTTTTTATGCTCCACTGGCACTGGAGCAACTCGCCATTAATACTTTGAATACCGGAAATACCGCTGGCGCAATAGATATTTATACACGAATAGTGAACGATTATCCCGATGCGGTAAATATCGAGACAGTGAGAAAAAAATTGCAGGAAATGGGCAATTTATGAGATACAATGAAGTATATCTGGATAATTTGACTTCGGCGCCTATGAGCGAAGAAGTCGCCGAAGAGCTAACCGATTATTTTATTCATCGATATGGAAGTCCACTGGCATATCATCAGTTCGGGCAGTGGAGTAAAACTGCGATGGAATATTTCGCCGAGAAAGTGATGGAAATTCTCCATAGCGAAACCAAGAATTGCTCATTCACTTTAGGGGTGAGGTTTCCACTAATCGATGATGGCGCAATATTGCTTTCACCATTCGAATCCCCACAGGTCGAGAATGCAGTGGACAAATTAGAAAACGAAGTCATCACCATTCCACTAACCAACTGGATATATGATATAAATTGGTTGGAAAAGCAATTGAAAAAAGGCAAAATTGCATTGGTGGTGGTCTCTTATGCCGATAGAATCACTGGCACTATCCAGCCGTTCGAGGAGATAATCGAATTGTGCAATCGCTATTCTACTCCATTGTTTGTGGATTTATCCGTGTTAATCGGGCGAGGAAAATTTCCTCTGTTAAATTTAGGTTCAGCATATGGCTATATCAACGGAAAGGTATTTGGTGCACCCTGCGATTTGATTATCGGAGAAAAATTGGATTTGCAATTCCCACATCAGCTTTCGGCAGGTTTCCTGAAATCGTTGGAGATTATATATGAAAATCTGGATGATAATTTAACTCGACTTTCAGAATTGAGTGAATATTTCTGGGAAATGCTTCAACTTCACCTTCCACATTTGACATTACTGGGCGGAAATGAGAAAGTATCTGGAGTTATGGCTATCGCATTCCAGGATGTGGATAGACAGGCGATGATGCTCGCTCTGGATATGCAAGGTGTTATGGTATGGGCAGGAGATAGTCTCTATTCACCAATAAAAAGTTTACTTCATTCCGATGTGCCCGAACATATTGCTGATTCCACACTTAGATTTTCATTCTGGTATCATAATACCAAACAGGAAATAGATTATGTCCTGCGAGTGCTTCCACCATTGGTGGATAGAGTTCGGTATGAGAAGAAATCGCCACGATTTCAGGCGGATTAAATCACCCGCAATTTTTTCCCGACTATTCGCAATTTTTCCAGAGCGAATTGTAAGTCATCGTCGGTGTGAGTAGCCATAAATGATAGTCTGATTAAGGATTGATTCGGCTGGACAGCCGGCGGAACCACTGGATTCACGAATACTCCCTCTTCCTCCAGCATTTTATTCATTTTCAATACAGTCATAAAATCGCCGACTATTATAGGAATTATGGGAGTTTCTGATGCTCCGGTATTATATCCCATAGCAGAGATTTCTGCTTGCATAAAGTGAGTGATTTGCCATAATCGTTCTCTTCGCCAGGGTTCTGTTTTTATTATTTCCAATGCTTTTGCAGCAGCGCCGACCGCAGCAGGCGGTGGACTGGCAGAAAATATCAATGCTCGAGAATGATGTTGAAGATAATTTATTATCTCCTTACTTCCTGCCACGAATCCGCCAATAGATGCCAGTGATTTGCTGAATGTGGCCATAATCAATTCCACTTTCTGGGTAATACCGAAATGAGCCGGTGTTCCCTCGCCATGCGGTCCTAATACTCCCAGCGAATGTGCATCATCACTCATTACCACTGCATTATATTTTTCCGCCAATTCCACTATTTCTGGTAGTTTCGCTATATCTCCATCCATCGAGAAAACACCATCCACTACGATTAATTTACCTGCATCGTGAGGTAATTTTTTCAGAACGAGTTGCAGATGTTCCATATCATTATGTTTGAATCGAATCATTTCGCCGTAAGCGAGCCTCGCTCCATCTATAATAGATGCGTGGTCGAGTTTATCTGTGATTACATAATCTCCCTTGCCTACCAATGTAGAAATCACTCCCTGATTCACCATAAAACCAGTGGAATATAATAATGCGGACTCCTTGCCCACAAAATCTGCTAATTCTTCTTCTAATTCTTGGTGAATAGTCAAAGTGCCATTGAGGAATCTGGAACCTGCACATCCAGTCCCATATTTATCTACTGCCTGTTTTGCTGATTCTATCACTCGAGGGTCATCGGTAAGTCCCATATAACTGTTGGAACCCATCATCAGAACTTTTTTACCATTAGCTAACTCGACCCAGTTATGCTGACCGGTGCTTATGGGACGAAAATAAGGATATAAACCAAGTTCTTTTACTCGGTCGGCTTCTACAAATTCTTTGCACTTATTCAGCAATGTTTTATCCATAAAATCTCCTTTATTTATTTTCGAGAATAATGATTTAAAATAAAATGTAAAATGAAAATAAAAGTATAAATTTTACATTTGCAAACCAAAATTCTTGCCATCGAATAAACAG
>QNEG01000116.1 GCA_003645115.1 bacterium
AATCTGGAGATGTCGAAGAACATTCACCAAAACAAGATACATCGGAAAGTTCGGTTGCGAAAAAGAGGAAAGATTCCAGTCTCGGATTGATAATCCTGGACCCCGGTCACGGCGGAAAAGACCCAGGAGCTATCGGTCCATCGGGTATCAGAGAAAAAGATATTACACTGTCAATATGCAAGTATTTGAAATCCGAGTTGGAAAAGCGCAATTTCGATGTCCAACTTACTCGAGATTCCGATGTATTCATTCCATTAGCCGATAGAACTAAAATGGCAAATAATGCGAAAGCGGACATTTTTCTTTCTGTTCATTGTAATGCTTCCAATAAACCTACTTCCAATGGGACACAGGGATTTTATCTATCTCCAGCCAAGACCGATGAAGCTCGCACCACCGCAGCATTGGAAAATAAGGCACTATTGCTGGAGGATGACCCCATTATCGACCAACTCGACGAATTACAGTTCATTATGGCGGATATGGTTCAGACCACATATCAACGCGAAAGTTCTATTCTTTCATATATTATCGAACAGAATGTTAGTAAAAAATTGGATATAGTAGCACGAGGACCTCAAGGCGCTGGATTTTATGTCCTATACGGCGCTTTTATGCCCGCTGCACTGATAGAAGTCGCTTTTATATCCAATAAAGCGGAGGAGCAAATTTTGAGTTTACCCAAAAATCAACAAAAAATCGCCAGCGCTATCGCCGAAGGTGTAGAACAATTCTGGGAAAACATAAAAAGATAAATAAAGTGAGTGCATTATGCCAAAAATTACAGTTCGTAACATATTGGAATTAAAAGAGAGTGGCAAGCCCATCGTAGCTCTCACCGCATATGATTATTTTACCGCAAAATATATCGATTCTGCGGGAGTGGATATAATATTGGTCGGTGATTCACTAGAAATGGTAATCTATGGTTCAGATACTACATTGACTGCTAATATGGATAAGATGTTATTTCACACCGAGGCAGTGGCGAAAGCTACTAAAAATGCTATGGTAGTCGGAGATATGCCCTTCTTATCTTATCAGGGGTCATTAGGCGATGCAGTCTTGAATGCGGGTAGATTCTTACAGGCAGGAGCACAGGCGGTCAAAATCGAGGGCGGATGGAAATTCTCCGCAGTAGTGCGCGCTATCGTCGATTCTGGTATCCCCGTGATGGGACATATCGGTATGCTGCCACAATCCGTTCATCGTATAGGAGGATATATTACTCAAGGTGAGGATGAAGATAGTTCCAGAAGGCTGTTCGAGGATGCGTCATCACTCCAGGAAGCCGGTGCATTCTCTATAGTGCTGGAAAAAGTCGATTCAAACACCGCAAAAAAAATTACTCAAAATTTAAATATTCCCACTATAGGAATCGGTGCAGGTTCACATTGCGACGGTCAGATATTAGTGATAAATGATATTCTGGGTCTGTATGATAAATTTACTCCACCATTCGTGAAACAATATACAAATCTCAAAGAAGAAATAATTCGTTCGGCGAAATCCTATGCCGAGGATGTCAGAAATAAAAAATTTCCAAAACAGGAAGGTTAAAGAATGCGCAACAAAATAATTGTATTCTCGATATTTATGTTGGTTATCGGAATGATGATATTGGTGGGCTGTTCGAAATCCACCGATAGTGATAAAGATGATAATGGCACTCCACCGGATACTACTCAACCAGATACTACTAAACCCGATTCCACTGCAATGGGAACTCTACAGCAAGTCTATTCTTTAGATACCGATGAGGCGCCATCATATTTCGATATAGACAGTTCGTTATTAGTATATGCGTCCAGTTATAGAATCAGAATTTATTCGGTGGCAAATCCAGAAATTCCCCAGGAACTTTCTGTGTATCCACCAGATTATCCTTATGTGAATATGATTAGTGATGTGAATTTAGCAGATACTTTGCTATTTTTCATTCTGGATAATCCCGCCAAGAAATTGATTGTATTGAATATTGCAGACCCTTATTCACCACAGCAAATCGGGGAATTAGAATTTACTAATACGCCTCAATGTATAGGTTATGGAAATGAGTTGATTTTTGTGGGATATGGTGGTTCGTTGAATGGTTCCATAGTAGATGTGTCCGAGCCCACTATTCCAGTGATAACTGGAACTATTCCCTGTGCGTTCAGTGCCTGTGATTATTTTAACCACAAGCTTTATTGCACTAATATAAATAATATGGTATATGAGGTTGAAGTGCACTCCCCGATTTCTGCATCGGTTAGCCAATCTGCTAATACCGGCGGAGAAAATCTCGATGTCGCCATAACTCCCTGGGGACATCTGTATATCGCTCGAGGTGTCCAAACTGGAACTAATATCGGCGCATTTATCGCTTATTATTCCGACCAAATAGGACTGGAATCATATAGTGAACAAATAAATGGTTGGTCGGTGAAAAATATAGACTACGATAACAATTTCGTATATTTACTGTTGAGACCGGCTGGCGTTTCTTCTATTTATTATGAATTGCGAGTATATTTCGCTTATCATCTCGACCAAACCACTCTCGCTCATCAGGATTCGATTATTTATGCAAATTGTCTGGTGGCAGAGAATAATTATCTATATGTCGGAACTCGTTCCACCACTACATCGGGGGGAAATATATTGGTATTCCATCACCAATATTAATCGACCAATTAATCACAAAATCGCAGGGTTGTAGATATGTTCAAGAAACTAACAGATGCACTAAAAAAGACTCACCATAAAGTCGCCACTGCGCTGAATTCGATTATCCCATTCGGCAAGAAATTATCCAAAGCCGATATCGATATAATCGAGGAGATATTGATTACTGCCGATGTAGGAGTGGATACCACCACCGAGATAATAGATGAGTTGGAGCAAAGATTAAATTCGGGAGAATTGACCGGCGAGGACGCCCTTGAGGTGCTGGAAAATCATTTGATGAATATACTGGGCGAGACCAGACCGATAATAATGGATATCAAACCTTATGTAATCTTGATAGTCGGAGTTAATGGGACTGGAAAAACCACCACTATCGGCAAACTCGCCTATCGGTTCAAAAATGAGGGGAAGAAAGTATTACTCGCCGCAGGAGATACTTTTCGCGCTGCCGCTAAAGAACAACTGGCAATTTGGGCGAATCGAGTAGGAGTGGATATGGTCGCCGGCGCAGATAAAGCCGACCCAGCATCGGTTATTTTCGATGCTATCAGCAAGGCAAAGGCAAAACACTACGATGTGGTAATCGCCGACACCGCAGGTAGATTACACACCAGAAAAAATTTAATGGAGGAGTTAAAAAAAATAGAGCGAGTATCTAACAAGGCAAGAGCCGGCGCACCGGACGATAGTTTCCTGATAGTCGATGCTACCACCGGACAGAATGGACTCACTCAAGCTGAAGTTTTTGGCAAGGCGATTTCTATCTCGGGAATAATCCTGACCAAGCTCGATGGGACTGCTCGTGGTGGTATCGCAGTGGCGATTACAAGAAAACTCGGTATCCCCATTCGAATGGTGGGAGTCGGAGAAAATGTGCAGGATTTGGTGGATTTCAATCCCGAAGAATATATTAAAGCTATGCTGGAAATTTAAATTTTGATTTAATTATTTTTTGAGTTGTGGAAATATATAATTCTCTGTATGTTTGCTAATAACAATGGATTGTAAAAAATGTAAAAAACTGCAAAAAAGTGCTTGACATATAATAATGGAGTTAGTATTATTTTATTTGCGATAAGGGGTAAGATATTTTTGGGGCACCGTAATGTATGTGCCCTTTTTATTCGAAAGCATTAGCTCTTTGAAAAATTAAGAGGAAGAATTTGCGCTGGATATTCTATGGCGAGTAAGATTTATTGGTTAAGATATTAAGAGCGCACGGTGGATGCCTCGGCACTTCCAGCCGATGAAGGACGCGGCTACCTGCGATATGCCTCGGGGAGGTGGAAGCAACCTTTGATCCGAGGATTTCCGAATGGGGAAACCCGTCCCGATTCGTCGGGACATCCTGCCAGAAACGGTAGGAGGGAAACCCGGTGAACTGAACCATCTAAGTAACCGGAGGAAAAGAAATCAACCGAGATTCCCAAAGTAGTGGCGAACGAAATGGGAACAGCCTAAACCGACTATGGCGTTAAAGGTGCCGACCGTTGCCATAGCGGGGTTATGGGAAATCATCTGCTCCAATCGGTATGAGGAGCGAGAAGTTAAAAATCTTCCGCATAGCCGAATTTTATGGAAAGATAAACCATAGAGGGTGATAGTCCCGTAGGCGAAATGCGAGAAGACTTCTCGGATGATTTTCCCAAGTAGGGCGGGACACGAGGAATCCCGTCTGAATTCAGGTGGACCACCATCTAAGGCTAAATACTCGGAAGTGACCGATAGCGAACCAGTACCGTGAGGGAAAGGTGAAAAGAACCCCTGTGTGGGGAGTGAAATAGAACCTGAAACCGTGTGCTTACAAGCCGTGGGAGGCTTATTCTGTCTCTCTTCGGAGATTCAGGAGGGCTGACCGCGTGCCTATTGAATAATGAGCCGGCGAGTTACTCTCTCTTGCAAGGTTAAGGAGTTAAGCTCCGGAACCGCAGGGAAACCGAGTCCTAATTAGGGCAATGTGTAGGGGGGAGTAGACCCGAAGCCGGGTGAGCTACCCATGGGCAGGATGAAGCCCCGATAGTCTCGGGGTGGAGGTCCGAACCTCAGCACGTTGAAAAGTGCGTGGATGACCTGTGGGTAGGGGTGAAAGTCCAAACAAACCCGGAGATAGCTGGTTCTCCCCGATATGCCTTTAGGGGCAGCCTCGGACAGACCGTGCAGGAGGTAGAGCACTGTTTGGGCTAGGGGCCGTAAGGTTACCAAACCCAGGCAAACTCCGAATGCCTGTACGCAATATCCGGGAGTGAGGGCATGGGGGATAAGCTCCATGTCCGTGAGGGAAACAACCCAGACCGCCAGCTAAGGTCCCTAAGTTTGTGCTAAGTGGCAAAGGAAGTAGAATTACCATGACAGCCGGGAGGTTGGCTTAGAGGCAGCCATCCTTGAAAGAGTGCGTAACAGCTCACCGGTCAAGTGGTTCCGCGCCGAAAATGATCGGGGCTAAGCACAACACCGAAGCTGCGGGTCAGCTCGTAGTTTCTACGAGGTGGCGGTAGGGGAGCGTTCTCAATGCTGTGAAGCCTGACCGTGAGGCATGGTGGAGTATTGAGAAGCGATTATGCCGGCACGAGTAGCGATAAAGTGGGTGAGAACCCCACTCGCCGAAAGCCCAAGGTTTCCTGGGGAAGGTCAGTCCTCCCAGGGTTAGTCGGTCCCTAAGGCGAGGCCGAAAGGCGTAGTCGATGGGAAGCAGGTTAATATTCCTGCACCGTTCTATTGGAGCGATGAGGGGACGCAGTAGGAGAGGGTAGCGCGGCGTTGGTTGTCCGCGTCCAAAGGCGTAGGAGGTGAGAGAGGCAAATCCTTTCTCACATTATACTCCGAGACCTGATAGGGAGCCAAACCTTCGGGGGCGGTAAACTGCCCGGTCTCCACACTGCCGAGAAAAGCCTCTAAGTGTTGAAGATAGAACGACCGTACCGTAATCCGACACAGGTGGGCGAGGTGAGTATCCAAAGGCGCACGGATTAACCTCCCTTAAGGAACTCGGCAATTTGGCCCCGTAACTTCGGAAGATGGGGCGCTCCGAGTAGGTGTAGTAACTCGCTTATGAAGCCGAAAGGAGCCGCAGATAATTGGCCTGGGCGACTGTTTATCAAAAACATAGGTCTCTGCTAACCCCTAAGGGGATGTATAGGGGGTGATGCCTGACCGATGCG
>QNEG01000117.1 GCA_003645115.1 bacterium
GAATTATCTGATAACGAAGGAATATTGAAAATAAGTGCAAAATTATGAAATAAGTGATATAATAGGTAAACAATCATCAATAATATTCAGGAGGTGCAAGATGTTAAAAAAATATTATCTAATTCTATTTTTCGTCTTATTTGCCGGATGCAACAATAATAATGATGACAATTGTCCAGAACCTGGCTTTGAGCTTTTTACTCCAGCATTGATTTCTGGGACGGTTGAAGACACTATCCTTTGCCCTTTCTGGTATTGGAATAGAAACAGAGGATACACAACAATAGATATCAAATCATTGGATAGCTCATTGGTTTTGTTGTCTGATTCTTTTATTTGCTATTTTACAGACCCCCATACTATCCCACCTGTAGGCACTGATACAATTTATGATACATTGATAATTTATCCCTTATCCGAAGGAAATTTTGGTATAGAAATGAATCTGATAATATGTAATGATTGCTCTCGAAATGATTGTGGAGGGGGTGTTGGTCCCGCAATAATAACTTTTGAAATAGGAGGTGAAAGATGAATAGGTTTTTTGCGCTTTTTCTGGTGATGTTTGTCTGCTGCATTTTTGCATTGACATATCCGCCGGTGCTAATAACCGCCGATTACGAGACAACGGCGATTGTTGGTGAAATTTCAACCATAGATTATGAAATAATCAACTGTGGTTGTCCGGAGAACCTCATTCTGCATTTAGAAGTGCCAAGCGGACTCAATTGCCTATATGATACATTACAAACATTAACTCTTCACCACAAAGACACCGCTAATGTTAGCATCTATGTAATACCAGATGCGTATGGCGAATTTCCGTTAAAACTTGAGATTCTTGATAGTCTTGGCGAATTTCTTGAGTTTAAAACCGTGGTATTTCTTATGGATGGCGACACGGGTAGCATAGTGTGTTTCGGTTTCTGGTCGTGGAAAAAATGGACAGAGACACAAATAGAAAACCTGGACGAACTGCCAGAAATAGACACGACAAGATTGACATGGGATACAGTCTATGTTGACTTATATGAAGAAGGCGAATACATCGAACCATTCAGCGATGATTCTTTATATGATACTTTGGTCGTGCCTAAATCAACTATGGAAGAACCTATTCGCGTTTATGGTCATGTTTTATATAAAGACTATATGGGCAATTACAAGCCTCTTAAGATTGCACGCGTTGAAATTTGGTCTTCTGATGAAACTCCGATTATTGACGATTATATAACCATAGGGGCAGCTGTTGAATACGATGGAGTATGTTCTTTTGAAAGCAATTTACAGTTCTACGCTAATGGTATGTTTTTAGATGAATGCTATTTAGAAATATCTGGTTCTGAAATAGCAGATTGTGCAATTTCTGTAACACATTCCGATGGTCCCTCATCTCTTATATGGGAAATAGAAGTTTATTTGGAATCCGAAATGGGTGATGAGTGGCGAGGTGGACTAATTATAAACTGGCAAGGTCGTCCTGACCTAGCAATTGCAGAAATTAGCAATTAGTATTGTTGTTTCCTATCTCACTGAAAATAGTTTATTGTTTTCACCAGTCCTTCCTGAAGTGAGACACTGGGCGAAAAACCTATTTGTTTCAGCTTAGAAATATCTGCCGCCGACCTATAAATATCACCTTCTTGTGGTGGTTTATATTCTACCTGCATATTATCACTCACTCCCAAAATACCGGCGATTCGGGTTGCCAGTTCATAAATAGTAATCTCATTGCCATTGCCCAGATTGAAAATACCCGATACATCCTTTTCTGCGAGAAATATGCTGGCATCGGCGACATCGGAGGCATAGATAAAATCGCGAGTCTGCGTTCCATCGCCGAAAATGGTTATCGGTCGATTTTTTAGAACAAAATTTATAAATTTTGGAATTACCGCAGAATACTGTGAATCCATTCGCTGACGAGGTCCATAAGCATTGAATGCGCGTAATATTATATAATCTACTCCGTTCGATTTATCATCGTGATTCCAGCCAACAATTTCAGGAATACTTATGGTTTCATCTTTTATTTCGATTTGCTCTGCTAACCTCGGTGAAATCGAATAGATTTTGGTGATATATTCTCCATCCAATTTGGTTAACCCATATACACTTTTGGGTTCGAGAACAGCAGATTCATTTATCGGTATATTGGGATTGTCCCCATATACCGCTGCAGATGAGAAAAATATTATTTTGCTCACTCCACATTTCACTACCGCTCGAAGGACATTTAGTGTTCCCAATGTGTTGACCTCGAATGCGTTATATGGATTTAAATTTGTTTCTATTATGGATGTAACCGCTGCCAGATGAAAAACGATATCCACTTTTTTCATCGCCGATACGACCGCATCGTAGTTTCTTATCGATTCTATTACAATCTGTGCATCGGTATGCTGAATGTTTTTTATGTCTCCAGTGGAAAGGTCATCGAATACCAGAACATCATATCCCTTATCCAGCAATGATTCTACCAAATGTGAGCCCAAGAAACCTGCTCCACCTGTGACCAAAACTTTCAATTTTCCCTCCTTGACGAAATAAAAGTAAACAGATATTTTATAAAATACAAGTAAAATGAGAGGTTATGTATGCGTGATGCAATATTTGTTCTAATACTAATCGGTTCGCTATGCTCTCTCGGTGCGCAGGATATAGCGGTGCAGTATTTTCAGGAAATCGATGACATAAGCAATGCATATTACAACGACGAAATCACCGAGGAACAATATTATGAATTGATTCAGCTTTTTGAATCGAAGGGGGAGGTAAATAGTGGCAATTTGAGAAGACTGTTGATTATTCCGGGAGTCGAGCAGGAGGAAATCGAGGCGCTGGAAACCACACTGCTGGATAAGGGTTATTTTCGCGATATCGCCGATGTCCAATCAGCATTCATTGGAGATTTTAATTTAATCGCTCCATTCATCACAGTCCTGCCGCCTCGACTGAAACCATTTTCAGGATATTTCAAACTATATACCAGCCGCGATTATAACTCACCAGCAAACTGGGATGACCCATATCATTCATCGAAATTATATATAAAAGGGAAAAAATTCTCTGTGGATATAAAGCATCGGCAGAAAGGAACAGAAATGGGCAAACTAACATATCGCTCCATTAAATATAATGGCAAAGACCTAAATTTGATTGTGGGAAATTTCTATCGAAAAGACCTCGGATACGGATTATTAGTGGGAAGACATATCTCGCTGCCATCCTATGAAAAAGATTCTGATGGCTTGGGCTATATACTTTCACCATATTATGGCGATATGAATGGATTATATTTCCGCTGGGAAATCGGACCGCACTGGAGTATATCATCCGCAATTTCTACGAATTATTATAAAAATGACTCTTATCAGCACTTGATGTCTGCATCGATAGGTTATTATCAATCTCGACTGGGAAGGCTCGGACTGGTTCTTTATGAAGGTGCATTAGTAGATTTCGATGAGCACAATAGAGCGGAAATCCGACAATCTGGTGCGTCTGTTTACGGTGAATATAGAAAATGGGATTGGAAATTGAGAAATGAGACCGCCATTATGAACAATGGCAGCTGGGGAACTAATTTTTATCTATATTCACCTCGTGAAGATGGAGCCAGTTTCGTCTGGAAATTATGGGCTTATCATCCACAATTTCAGGCGCTATATTCTAATGGTGAATGCGACAGAGGTTATGAATCATATTACCCCGATGATTTCTCGTTCTATCTAAAATTATATCAGGCAGGAGAATTGGGCAGTTATCTTTCGGCGAGTTTTTATCTTATGCAAAATATCAAGGCATATATTAAGGCATCATTTTTCCAGATTGCAAATAGCAAGGATAATGGCGGAGAAATTTATCTGGGTTTCAAATACAGTATGCGAAGACAAGGATACATAAATTTCTACATAGATAGAAAATACGATGGCTGGAGTCCCAGTTATACTAAAGGTGCTACCAAGGATAAGATAAATTTATCGATTAAATGGACACCTATAACACAATTCTATACAAAACTGTATGGATATTTCAAATGGAATGATTATTACCATTATTGGCGAAATGAATTTCGATTATCTAATACATTCTATTATGAACCCCATGATGATATCGAATTCGGTTTAAAGTTGGAACGACGAGATTCCGACATAGACGACCCCGAGTGTGGCTATTACACCATAGCGCCAGTTTTCAATCTGGATGTCGGCGATGTAGATTGGCGCACTGAATTCTCATTCCGAAAATATGACGACGAGTCCGGATGGTCATTAGTGGCGAAAATTAATGCAACTACAGGATTCTAATAAATAATGCAGTTATCTCACTGGACATCCAGAACATATTTTATTATGGCTATATTCGAGGAGAAAGGAGCATTATGAAAATCGGAATAATCGGCGGCGGACCGGCTGGATATGTCGCTGCGATACGAGGAGCACAATTGGGCGCCGAGGTAGTGGTAATAGAAAAAGATAATCTCGGCGGAACCTGCACTAATTGGGGATGTATCCCCACCAAAGCATTGTTTTCCATAACTCAAAAAATCCACGATTTTCGATGGGGCAATCAAAAGAAAATGTGGGAAGTAGAATTGCCAGTAAATGCAATCGACTGGCGAATGGTGATGAATTTCAAAAATGGAGTAGTAGCAAGATTAGTCAAGGGCATCGAATTCTTATTTAAGAAAAATAGAATAATGTTGGTAAATGGCGAGGCAATAGTCCGCTCACCAAATGAAATAGAAGTGGAAACCGCCGAAGGAATGAAAAAATATAAATTCGATAGAATATTACTCGCTACCGGTTCTACATCTGGTTTTCCGCCAATCGATGGATTAGAGGGAATATCGCCGTGGGACAATATCAAGGCACTGTCTGCCGATAAATTGCCGCAGTCGTTATTGATTCTCGGCGGTGGAGTTATCGGCGTAGAATTCGCTAATATATTTCAATCATTCGGGACACAGGTTACTATAGTCGAACTATTGCCAAAAATTTTAGCCAATCAAGATGACGAGGTAAGTTCGGCGATACATCGAGCATTAGTCGGCGAGGGAGTGAAAATTTATACTTCATCTCGGGCAGTCAAAGCTCATCGTAGTGAGCAGGGCGTAAAACTCGAGCTGGATAACGACAATGTCCTGACCGCCGAGGAAATAATCGTTGCCACCGGAAGAAAAGTTATTTTGCCCCCAGGTGGGGAGGATATCGGATTGTCTATTGAAAATAATGCTGTTGCAGTGGATGAATATCGAAGGACTAAACTGGAAAATGTTTACGCAGTCGGCGATATAACCGGAGAACCGCATCTGGCTCACAAGGCATCACACGAAGGCATAGTCGCAGTCGAACACATAATGGGAATGGATTCTCGATTCGACCCCATAGCGATACCCTCTGCGATATTCAGTGCATTAGAGGTCGGCACAATCGGATTGACCGAGAAACAAGCTCGACAAAAATATTCCCGGCAAGGCGATATAAAAGTTGGGAAATTTCCTTATATAGCTTCCGGACGAGCTCAAGCCGAGGGGGAAACAGTCGGTTTTATCAAAACGATAGCAGACCCGAAAGGAAATATTATCGGTTTCCACGCAGTAGGAAAGCATTCTTCAGAATTGCTGGCATTGGGGGGATATTTAATACAAACCGGCGCTACTATTTCCGATGTGAAGGACATAATTTTTGCTCATCCCACATTGAGCGAGATGCTCGGTGAGTCTGTTCTGGCTGCAGATAACTCCGCAATCCATATTGTGTGAGTAATCCTCGATTATCGACTACCTTATTCCATAAATGCCCTCGCA